>JAFEBQ010000021.1 GCA_018242585.1 Planctomycetota bacterium | reverse complement strand
CGATATCGGAATACGACTTCTTCAACGCCAGGCCCTTGGCGGCCTGCACGGCGAGAATCGCGCCGGTGGTCGTGGTCTTGCCGTGATCGATGTGGCCGATCGTGCCTACGTTGACGTGCGGCTTGGTACGTTCAAAATTTGCCTTGGCCATTCTTGCTCCTACCTATTAATTCATGCCAACGATGAAAGACTTGTACTTGTCGAAACCAGCGAAACTCACGTTCCGCGAAACCCAAAAGCTGCTGAAGGGACTTGAACCCTTGACCTCGTCCTTACCAAGGACGTGCTCTACCAACTGAGCTACAGCAGCGCGTGTCCTCCTGACCGATCAACTGCTGCCGCCACACACCCGGCTCCAACTGAACCGATCACATACTGCCCAAAAGTCAAACCGCCAGCTACGACCCCTTCACCCCTGCACCGGGCGGCACGAGCCAAGCGGGTGAAGGGAATCGAACCCTCGTCATTAGCTTGGAAGGCTATTGCTCTACCATTGAGCTACACCCGCGGTTGCAAAACCCGAATGTCGAGATCATTTGCGCCCGCGCGGGCCTAGCACCTCACCAACAACCAATTCACGCTCAATCTAAAAGCCGCACTCGAACTTTCGCTATTCGAGCTTCGACTATTCGTCATTTCTTCAGTGGGGGGTACAGGATTCGAACCTGTGAAGGCATAGCCATCAGATTTACAGTCTGACCCCTTTGACCGCTCGGGAAACCCCCCGTGTCACTTGACGGCCGACGCAATCTGCTGCCGAAACCATCACACCAACGATTCACTAACTTGCATTTCGCCACAGCACTTGCCGCCTCGCTCGAGCACTCCGACGCAAACCCGCGCCAGGGCCAAGGAGACCCACTCGCAACCATCGCTCCGCGGCGCAATCGCCGCGCCGCGATTGATCACGACTGGCCCAAAACTGACAAGCGTCGCTCCGCGCGCAATGAGCTAGCGGAGGGACTTGAACCCACAACCTGCGGTTTACAAAACCGCTGCTCTGCCAGTTGAGCTACGCTAGCCTGGTAGTCCCGTTACGAAAACCTCTAAATATAGCGATGACAAAGACAAACACAATACGACGGGCACAAAATCTGCTACCCGCCAAACCCAGTCATTCCGCGCTGTAAACCCAATAAAAAAGACGGCGGAAGGACGGGGAAAAGTTCGGCCACGGCGGCTGCTTTTCAGACCATAGGCCCAATCGCCCATAGACCCGACAGCACTGCCGTTACCGATCTTCTCCGCGTTGCTTCCGCCGCCTCCGTAGGTTAGTTCCCCACCACTTGGGGAGCTCTTGATTCGATCGTTTCCGCACCTGCTGCCGCCACATTACCGCAAATCACACTGTGGCAAGACAGGGGGGCGCTATCAAAGCAAAACCGGCGGCTTGCGCCGCCGGCTGATGAGTTTGCCTATCTATCGGCGATTTGCCGGGTTTCGTTCAATCCGCGAGCATTACAGACCGGGAACGTCGATATGCTCTTCCTCGGCGGCCTTGCGCAGCTTGCTCAGCGCCCGGGCCTCAATTTGTCGCACGCGTTCCTTGGTCACGCCCATTTCAGCCCCCACTTCCTTGAGCGTTTGCGGCTCTTGGCCGTGGAGCAGGCCGAAACGTCGAATGATAATCTTCTGCTCGCGGTCGTCAAGTCGCTCGAGAATCTTGCCAATCTGCGATTCGCGGCGAACCTGGGCTGTTTCCTGCTCGATCTGGTCGCTTCGCCGGTCTTCGGCGGCGCTGAACATCTCGTCCAACCCGCTGCGGAACCGGTCGCGGCGACGCAACTCGTCGGGAATGGTCCGGGCGAAGTTCTTCATGATCGCCCAGCTAGCATAGGTGCTGAACTTGTTGCCGCGGCTGAAGTCGAACTTCTCGGCCGCGCGCATCAGCGAAATGTTGCCATCGCTGACCAGCTCAAAGAAGTTGTCGACCGGCCCGACGTGCCGCTTGGCAATCGAAACCACCAGCCGCAAGTTCGAGCGGATGATCTGGTTCTTGGTCGCCACGGCCTCTTCGTTCAGTCGTTCGATCTCGTCCATCACGCTGCTGCGCGAGTGGACCGGGTCCAACTCCTTGCGCAACTGCGACGCCTTGAACTTCAGGTAGTTCAACTTGCGGAAGTGGTAAACTTCCTGCTCGCGCGTCAGCAGCGGCATCTCGTACAAACTGGTCAGGTACGGCGGCAAACCCGCCGGGGGCCGCGCCTTCTTCACCGCCGGCGAAGGCGGGTACGGCGACTGCAGGATCTGGGCGTCGGCGTCCGCGCGGCTGAACGAGGCGTGCGAAATGTAGTCGAGCGGCAATTCCATGATCCGCTCGGCCCGCATCTCGTTAATCACGCGATAGATCGTCGTCCGCGTCCGGCAGAAGCGCTTGGCCAGCACGTCAACCGACACGCCGCGGCGATACTGCTGGTAGATCTTCTTGCGCGAAATCTCGGACAGCGGCCCCGTCGCGTCGGGAAACACCGCCAGGTCCGGATGCTCGGTATCAAAGGCCTTGATCGTGTAGCGGATCGTCTCGGCGCTGCGGCCGCTCCGCTCGGAAAGCCGGCGCGCCACCTCCGACGGGCAAGCGCCAGCCCGAGCCAAACGCCGGGCGTCGTCGATGATTTCATTCCGCTCGTTGTCGCTCAGTTGGCTGAACCGCGTGCCGCGGGCGACACGTTCCTCGTGCTTCGACACAAAGTGATCGACCGAGCTTTGCAGGAAGCCCACTCGCTTGCGGCCATCGAACATGAACCGCCGGCTGACCAGCCCATGCTGACGCCACCGGGCGATCGTCTTGGTCGACACGTGGAACTGCTTGCTCAGCTCTTCCACGGTCAGGACCGGTTCGCCGACCGAGTCGGCGGGGACTTCGGCCGCGTCGGACAAGTCCTCGACGAACAACCGCAAATCGTGCAACGCCTCCTGGCCCTCGATGCGCGCCGCGGCGTACGTCTCGGGACGGAAGTCGGTAATGCGGTAACAGAGGAAGTCGTACGGATAGCTGCGCTGCGGGTCGAGTTCATACAGCAACCGCTCGGCGCGGTTGACCTGTTCGACCTTCTTTTCGCGCGGGGCGAAACGAACCTGCTGGTCGCGCAACTGGCGAAGGACCGGATTGAGATAATCGGTGTGCATCTGAGATGACCCTCCCTGGATCGGTCGGTTTTCCTTGCGTTGCGGCGCCCGACCAACCCTAACTAGCCCTGCAACAACGGCCCGGACCCAAACGTAACGCACGCGAGTGGCTCCTCATTTCCACTGCAAGCGTGATGCCGCTTTAGGACCATTCCTACCGCTGTCCACCCGACCTTTCTTTCCGACCCACTCGCGTAGCGAACGCCGCCAGCTATCGGGCCGGAATCTACCGCATGGGGTGCTGTTTTGACAATCTGTGCCAGCACCGCGGCGACGGGATGCTGTATATACGGTCAATAGGTGTCAAAGGTTCTCAAGTTTGTTCGCGCAAAAACCGGGCTTCTTCTATTTTGACACAACGGCGGGCGATTCGTTGCCTAGCTGTCGTGATTTTCAGCTAAATCGCGAATGCATTGCAAGTTATGCGACAAAACGCCGCTCATAATTCACCCCAGATTCACGCGGCTTGTGCCAAGTTTCACAAGCACGTTGTTGCTCACCCTCCGTTCGAGTTACAACCTCGCGATTCCCGTTTTCCTAGCTGTCCAACCACCAACCTGGTCGCCGCGCGATCACCGCCTTGTTGAGAACTTCTTTTGATGTAGCAAACCGTCATTCCCGCGCAGGCGGGAATCCAGAGTGAAATCACACCACTAGATTCCCGCCTGCGCGGGAATGACGGGAACTGGGTTGGCGTTCGATAACTAGCCCCAAGCCGAGCGTCCTCTGCTAGCGATAAACCCTGACATTTACGTTGAATGAACCGGCACGCCGTGGCCGATTTTAGGCGTCACGGACTCCCCTGCTTGGGCCGTCCACTTGCTAGCACGACCTCATTACGCCCCACGTCGGGAGTGCATCATGCCGCGTTGCCTCGTCAATCGCCGGGCCGCTTGGCTGCTCGCCCTGTTGTTATTCGCCGCCGGTCGCCCCGGATTGGCCGCCGAAACCCACTGGCTTCGCCCCGCGCTAAAAGCCGGAGACACGGCTACGGTTGAGTTGCTGCTGGAAGTCGGCGGCAACTTGCAGGTTAACGAGCAACAAAATGTCCGCGCCCTGCCGACCAGCGTCGTCGGCAAGCTGCGCTATCACGAGCGGCTGATGAAGCTGAGCCCCGACGGGCAACAGGCCGATTCCCTCCGTTGGTACGAACAGACCGACGCCACGATCAAAGTCAATAACACGGTGACCAAGCCGGCGTTGCGCGACGACCGCAAGCTGATCGCCGCCCACCTGCGGGACGACCGGGCCACGCTGGTCAGCCCCTCGGGTCCGCTGGTCCAGGACGAACTCGAACTGCTCGACGTGCCCGCCAACACCGTCATGCTCCACCGGCTGCTACCGGACAAGGACGTGGCCGTGAACGACACCTGGGCCCACGGCGAAGCGGTGATGACCACGCTGCTGGGGCTCGACGCCGTCAGCCAGACCGACGTCGTCAGCCAGTTGAAAGAAGTCGACGCCACCGGCGCCAAGTGCGAGCTGTTCGGCAGCGTCCAAGGGGCCGTCAACGGCGTGGCCACCAGCATCGAGGTGAAAGGACGCTACAAGTTCAACTCGGCCGCCGGCCGGATCACCTGGCTGGCGCTGCTGATCGAAGAAAAGCGGTCCATCGGCCAGGTCGGCCCCGGCACCGATGTGGTGGCTCGGCTGCAAGTAACCATCAAGCCCGAGTCAGCGCCGGCCGAGTTGGCCGACGAACTGGTGGCGCAAGTCCCCTGGGCCGTCGAGCCAGGGCAGGAAACGCTCGAATGCCTGTTGCGCAACGGTCAACTGCAATTCATGCACGACCGGCGCTGGCACGTGATCGACGAAAGCAACGACGCCGTGGCGCTGCGGCTGGTCGATCGAGGTGAACTGGTCGCGCAATGCAACATCTCGTCACTCCCCTCGGGCAAGGACGTGACACTCGAACGCTTCCAGGAAGACGTGCAACGCTCGATCCAGAAGCACTTTGGCAGCTTCATCGAGGCCAAGGAAGGCGCCAACGCCCTGGGCCAGAAGGTCTATCGCGTCGTCGCCGCCGGCACGGTGGCCGAGTTGCCGATCCAGTGGATCTACTATCGGCTGTCGGACGAGCAAGGGCACCAGGCGGTGTTTGTGTTCACCATCGAAGAGCCGATGTTGGAACTCCTGTCGGGCGCTGACCAGGGGTTGTTCTCGTCGGCCCAATTCATCGACGGCAAGTCGCAAACCGCCGCCGTTCCTGCCGCCCAGCGCTAAGCACACTCGCCCGGCTGATACAATGCTGCTGGACGTCGCTCGGCAGTTCACTGATGGGTGGCACGTCCCAAGCGAAGCGCAGGGCGTGGTGAACCACCATTCACATTGCGGGGATGATATGCGCTTCCCCACGCCCTAGGAGGGCGTGCCACCCCGAAGTGGGCACGCCACGAGAAACGACGATGATTCGGCGAACCATGACCATCGCGGGTAATCCGGCTTGGGCGTTGATCGCCCAGGCCGATCATGCCCACTTGGCCTACGAGTTCGCCACGGCTTGGGGGCCCGAGCCGTTCGCGCCGCTGGCCGATCGCCAGCAAGTGCTGCGCGCCGTGCGGCATCACGACGATGGCTGGCCGGCCTGGGACGTCGCGCCGAGTGTTGACGCCTCGTCGGGTCGGCCGCTGCAATTCACCGAAATGCCGCTGGCCGAATCACTGGCCATTTGGCAACGCTCGATTGACGTAACCGCCGCGATTGGGCCGCTGGCGGCGTGGATGGTGGCGGGGCATTTCTCGGCTCTGCTCCGTCACACGAACAGTTGGCAAATCACGTCGAGTTTGCCCACATCGCAAGCCCACGAGTTCCTTGCCCGACAAGATGCCGACCGGCTCGGCTGGTTCGCCGACTGGCAGGGCGTCGATCCTACGGGCAATACACCGGCTGCGGCCCAGCGCGCGTTGGAACTGTTGCAATTCTTCGACGCGCTCAGCCTCTGGTATTGTTGCTCGGCGGCCGAGCAACCGAAGCCGCTGACGATCCCCGGCGGCCAGCCGTTGCGCCTCGCGCCCGAAGGGGCCGATCCGGACGGAACGCTACGAATCGGCTGGCAACCTTGGCCGTTCGCGGCGAGTGAAATGGCGTCGTCAGTCACCGCCCGAGCGGTTCCACCCGGCCGGTATCCCGGCGCTGCCGAACTGGCCGCGGTCCCGTCCGCCCTGGTGACCATTCATTGGCGATCCGCCCCCGCGACCACGGCATAACCGGCACGAACCGACCGGCGGACTCCTGCCCGTGGCCCCCTGCTCTGCCCGGTTTTCGCGGAAAACGGCCGGGAATTGGAAAAAAGTTGGGATTCGCCCGACCGGGCAACTAAACTGGTCATGTTGACTTTTCAGTCGGGGCGCTGGTTCCGATTCGGCTCATCGTGGCGGCGGTTGCTATGTACTTTCGGTTTTGCTTTGGCTTCGGTTCGCTGACAGCGCTGGTCTTGGCGCTGGTCGATCCGATTCAGGCCCAGCAAGTGGCCGCGCGCGAAACTCAGATCGCGCCCCCCAAGGCCGATGTCTATCGCAAGCTAGCCCCCGGCATCGAAACAACCATCCGCGCCGTCGACCGTCCGGCCGTCCTCGTCAGCCGGCACGATCTGGTCGAGTTCCTGACCGAGATGCCCAAATACGGCGAGCGCGAGGGGAACCCCGCTCCGTCGCCAGCCAAGAATGTCCGCTTCCTGCACGGTGCCAAGGAAACCGGCGTGCCAGGGCTCGACTTCACATTCAAGCCGCTGCGCATGATCACGATCGACGTCCCCAACGAACATGGCAAGATGGACCCGAAGCTGGTCTGGTACCTGGTCTATCGGGTCAAGAATCCATCGACCGAGGCGCCGTTCCGCTTCATTCCAAAGTTCACGCTCACCGATCTGGACAAGCAGGTGAACTTTGCCGATCAACTGATTCCGGTGGCGATCAAGCCGATCCAACTCCGCGAAGACCCCAAGCGCCCGTTGGCCAACACCTATGCGATTGCCGGCGAGATTCCCGCAGGCGAGCAGCGCTGGGGGGTGGTCACCTGGACCGATCTGCCGACGACGCTCCGTCGCATTACGATCACGGTCGAAGGGCTGAGCATGTCGTACCAATGGGAAGACCCCGAGGGAGCGTACAAGCCCGGTATGGCCCCCGGCAGCAGCCGCAAGCTGTCACAACAGGTGCTGCAGATCGACTTCTGGCGGCCGGGAGACGAATTTCACGAGCACGACCGGGAGATTCGGTACGGGCTCCCCGGCGAGGTTGACCACCGCTGGCTCTACCAGTAAGATTTCGGTTCTCGGCAGCCGGCAGCTAGGCCCCGATTTGGCGCAGTGCTGTTTGGCGGCAGTCCTTGATGATTGCCCGCCCGCGCCTGGCGCAATGCGCCCGCCGGCTTTTGCCCCCAGTACACGAAATCACTGTTTTTGCGAGCTGTGTCATGGCACATAAGAAGGGTCAAGGTTCGTCGCGCAACGGTCGCGATTCCAACGGTCAGCGCCGCGGCATCAAGAAGTATGCCGGCGAGTCGGTCGAAGCCGGCAACATCCTGGTCCGCCAGGTCGGCACCCGCTATTTTGCCGGCCGTGGCGTCGGTCAAGGCAAGGACTACACGCTGTTCGCCCTGGTCGATGGAAAGATCAAGTTCGACCAAGGTGGCCGTCGCATCAACGTCGAGACGGCAACCGCCTAGTCTCGCGCCAGGCCGCCTAGTCTCGCGCGAGCGACGAGGTTACCTGACCGGAACGAATTAACAGCAGCGAATCCCTAGCAGCCCACGGATGATCAGTCCGTGGGCTGTTTGCTTCTGGGGATGCTGTTTGCGTCCCTGCCCCTGGCTCGGTGATAATGAGGAACGCCGAGCGAGCTTCACGCTGGTGGGCTCGCCACTGGTGGCACCCTGATAGTACCGCCCCCCTGTTTTGACCTGCCCAAAGCCGGTCACCGTTTTTTGTTGAGAGCTGAATCATGTTTGTCGATCGCGTGCGCATTCACGTACAAGCCGGGAACGGCGGCGACGGCTGTGTCAGCTTTCGGCGCGAGAAGTTCATTCCCCGCGGCGGTCCCGACGGCGGCGACGGAGGCGACGGAGGCAGCGTGATCATCATCGCGCAACCGGGCGTTGACAGTCTGGCCGCCCTGTCGCAAAAAAAGCACTGGAGCGCCACCAGCGGCGAGCGCGGCGGCCAGGCCCAATGCTACGGCGCCGACGGCAACGACTTGATCTTGCACGTGCCGCCCGGCACGATCGTCCGCGACGCCACTCGCAACTTTGTCATTAAGGACCTGGCCGCGGGGGGCGAACAGGTCGTGGCGGCCCGCGGCGGCCACGGTGGCAAGGGAAATGTTCGCTTCAAGTCCTCGACCAATCGCGCACCACGGCAGTTCACCCCTGGCGAAGTGGGCGAGTCGCGCGAGCTGCTGCTCGAACTCAAGGTGATCGCCGACGTGGGGCTGATCGGCAAGCCGAACGCTGGCAAGAGCACCATGCTCAGCCGCGTCTCACGCGCTCGCCCCGAGATCGCCGACTACCCGTTCACCACCAAGTACCCGAACCTGGGGCTGGTCCAGGTCGATGAAGATCATTCGTTCGTGATGGCCGACATTCCCGGCTTGATCGAAGGGGCCCACGCCGGCGTCGGGCTGGGACACGAGTTTTTGCGGCACATTGAGCGGGCCGGCATCCTGGTCCACCTGGTCGAGCCCGAGCCTGTCGATGGCACCGACCCGATCGCCAACTATCGCGCGGTGCGGCAAGAGCTCGAACTCTACGACGTCCAATTGCGCGAGCGCCCCGAGGTGGTTTGCCTGTCGAAGTGCGAACTGCCCGCGGCGAGCGACGTCGCGGCGCGACTTTCGGAGTTGGTCGGCTACGACGTGTTGCAAGTCTCGGCCGTCACCGGGCGCGGGCTCGATCGGCTGTTGTTTGCCGTGACTCGCATGCTTGAACAGCAAAAGCAGAAAGCCGCCGCCAGCGAAACCCACGCCGCGGTTGCGACCGCCGCCGGGGCCGCGCAGGAGCCGGGCGCATGACGCCGGCCACCGGCGCGGAACTCGTCGCCGTCGACGTCGGCAACAGTCGCGTCAAGCTGGGGCGCTACGCTTCGCTCGATGCCGCGGCGGGCGCCTTGCCACAACCGACGTCGATGCTCGACGTTGTGCCTTCACTCGAAGCGAACTCGGCGACAGCTTCGCCGTGGAATGCCCTCGATGCCTGGCTGGCCGACAGGCGGGCCAGTGAATTCCGCTGGCTGATCGGCAGCGTGCAGCGAGCCGTCGCCACGCAACTGGTCGATTGGTTGCAAAGCCGCGGAGTGACGCAAGTGACGCTGCTGGCGGCGCGCGATCTGCCGCTGGAAGTGACGTTGCCGCGCCCCGATATGGTTGGCATCGACCGGCTGCTCGGCGCGGTGGCGGCCAATCGCTTACGCGCGGCTGATCGACCGGCCATCGTCATCGACCTGGGGACCGCCATCACGGTCGACTCGGTCACCGCGGCCGGACAATTCACCGGGGGGGCGATTCTGCCCGGCATCGGGCTGTCGGCCCGGGCGCTGCACGAGTTCACCGATCTGTTGCCGCTGCTCGACATGCAAAACCTGGCCGCGCCGCCGCCGGCACTGGGGACTAACACGATCGAAGCGATGCGCGCCGGCATCTACTGGGGCGCGATCGGGGGCGTGCGGCACCTGATCGAGTTGCTCTCGGCCCAGGGCAAGGCCACGCCCGAAGTCTTCCTGACCGGCGGCGCCGCGCCGGGCGTAGCCAAGCTGATCGCCCCCTCGGCCCGGTTTGAACCGACGCTGGTGCTGGGGGGCATCGCGCTGGCGGCGCGGCATCTGGCCGCAAACGATTAACAATGGTTGGCACGGCCGCTTGCGGCTGGGCCACCCAGGCAATTGCCCCCTGGCCTGGCAGGCCCCTCCCGGCCCAAACTTGCAAGAATGTGCAAAACGCTTATGCTTCATCGAATCGTGTAGGTGCTCGGGGCCGCCAAGCCCCCACTGCAAGGGGGCCAAGGCGGCAAAGGTTCGGAAATCGGCTGATTTTGGTGCAAAAGCGGGCCTCCGAGGGGCCTTTTTGCTGTTTTTTGCCAAAATCGAGCACAAGCTAGGTGACGTTCGCACGCCGCTCGGCAACGGAACGCTTACCAGTCGCTCACTGACCAGGCCGGAGGCCAGGGTCGCAGCCGCTGGTCCCTGATCGATCTTTCAGCCAACAGCCAATCTTCGGGTAACCGCGCGCGGTGCGCCAGCGGACTATGCAGCAATTCCTCTACCAATACCAGCCGCCCGAATTTGCGACCTGGGTCTATCTGTCGTCGCTGCTGACGATCGCCATCTATTTCAAGTTCAACCGGCTCTGGAGCCTGCGGAACCTGGACTTGCTGGCCCTCATCGCGCTGGCGCCGGGATTGTTCCTGGCAGAGTTTGGCGGGGCCAGCGAGCATTGGGGCTTTGTCTGGTTGTTCACGGTGGGCGGCGTGCTGATGATCCGGATGCTGGCCGACCCGATGATGGTCCGCCGCCCCCTGCTCGAGCCGAACATGACGACGGGGGGCCTGGCGTTCATTGGCGCGTCGTTGTTCCTGTTCCTGATGGCCAACGTGATGATGAAGGATGTCACCGAGGCCGACCTCGACGGTCCGCGCCGTGTCTGGAACCTGCTCGAGCGCACTTCCGCTCCCGATACGAACGACAGCCTGGCCGAACACGGCCCGGGCTATCCGCTGCTGCACCTGCTGCCGAGCATGTCGATGCGGCAACTGGTCAAGCCCGACGGCCAGCAGCCGGCTTCGGAAGAAAACGCCAAGGAACGCGCCAACGCCGCGGCGGCCCGAGTGATGGCGATTCTTTCGCACCTGGCGGTGGTGCTGGGGCTGGTCGTGATCGGCATTCGCCACTATGACAACGTGCGGACGGGAATTGCCGTCGCCACACTCTACCTGATGTTGCCTTACACCGCGGCCATGACCGGGCGCGTCGAGCACGTGCTGCCGGCGGCGCTGCTGGTCTGGGCCGTGGCCGCTTATCGCCGGCCGCTGGTGTCGGGCATGTTGATCGGGCTGGCCATTGGCACGATTTACTATCCGCTGTTCCTGCTGCCATTGTGGTGCAGCTTCTATTGGCAGCGCGGCTTGCTGCGATTCGGCCTGGGCGTGCTGACGACCGTGGCGGCGCTGGTCTTGTCGCTGGCCCTGACGAGCCATGACTTGCCATCGTTCCTGACCCAGATCGAGTGCATGTTCGGCTTCAACAGCCTGTCGATCGAAGGACTGTCGCGCGAAACGATCCACGGCTTCTGGAGCGGCGGCGGCACGATTGGCGCCTATCGCATTCCCGTGATCGTGGCCTGTGGCGTGCTGAGCGTGAGCTACGCCCTGTGGCCGGCGCAAAAGAACCTGGGCACGCTGGTCAGTTGCTCATCGGCCGTGATGCTCAGCACGCAGTTCTGGCAGGCGCAAGGGGGCGGGCTGCACATGGCCTGGTACTTGCCGCTGATGCTGCTGACGATCTTCCGGCCCAACCTGGAAGACCGCGTGGCAATTTCGACGCTCGACGTCGGCTGGTTCCTGGGCCGCCGGCGACAACTGCGCGTCCGCGCCGCGTAGAAAGATTTGCACCACAGAGGCACAGAGATCACAGAGAAGAAAAAATCGGTATTCTCTGTGATCTCTGTGCCTCTGTGGTGAATCCTGTTTTCTTATTTCTCGGCGTTGGCCGGGGCCTTGCCGGACAGAATCGCTTCGATCTCGGCGGTGAGTTCTTTCTTCAGGTTCGGCGACGCGCCGACGTGAACCACGCGAACCGTGCCGTCCTTGTCGATGATCACCGTCTGGGGAATCCCTTCGACGCCGTACGAGTTGGCGACACTACCGTCGCTGTCCATGGCCACCGTCGGCTTGAGCTTCTTTTCTTCCAGGAAGGGGCGGATGGTGTCGGCGTCTTCTTGCAGGTTCACCGCGTAGAAGACCACGCCCTTGTCCTTGAAGCTGTCGGTCACTTCGATAATCGCCGGCAGCGCCTGGACGCACGGCCCGCACCAGGTGGCCCAGAAGTCGAGCACGACGACTTCCTTACCCTTGTGCTTCGACAACTTCAACTCGTCGCCGCCGAGCAGCTTGACCGAAAAGTCCGGCGCTGGCTTGTCCTTGAGCGGATGCGGCCCCTGCTTGCGGCCGAATAGCGAATCGACCTTTTCCATCCCGTCCGGAGCGGCAAACACAAACGTCTTGTCATCGAGCTTGGGGCTCAGGCTCCAGTTCTCGAACATCACGGCCAGCGAAATGGTGATGCCCGGCGGCAACGTCGCGCCGCTGGCCTGTAACAGCTTGGTCATGTCGGGTGAAATCTTGCGCAGCTCGGGAGCGTCACCCTTGGTGATCCAGAGTTGCACATCGCAAGGGTCTTGCACGAACGTCAGATGGTCGCACTTCGTGCCGGCCACATCTTCCTCGCCCACGTACTTGACCTCGGTCACTCCTTCGATCAACGCGTCGTACGGCTTTTCGTTCCACAGCGGCGCGACGAATTGCAGCCCCTGCATCATCAACAGCCCGCTCAGGATGGCCGGAAACGGTTCTTCGAGCGACTTGGGGGCCGGCTCGACCATGTACTTCTTCATCATCGGTAGGGCGACGGTCAACTCCTTGCCGTCGTTGACGATCGTGGCGCCGGTTTCGCCCGACTTCAGCACGGCCGCCATCCGCTTGCCGCCCCGGTCAATGACCAGGCTGGTGACATTGGCGTTGGTCTGATTGACCGGCTGGACCGTCATGTTGGCGGTGACGTCGACCGAGAAGGCCTTGGTCTTGGCCAGCGCGTCGGTCATGCCGCGCAAGGCGCGATCGGCCTTGGGATCGACCTTGGCCGGCTCGCTCTTACCGGCGTCGGCAGCCGTGGCGACCAGCGCGCCCATGAACCACACCATCCAGCACGCGCCCAGCAACAGCCGTTTCATGGCCGATCCTTTCGTGAAATACCTGCGTCGTCCGCATTAAAACCTCAACACCGGTAAGCCTACCCGTCCCGTGCGCGCCGGGGAAGGGGAATCGTGAAGAGGTCCGTTGTCAGTGGTCCGTAGTCAGTTGTAAAGCAGAGAGATAGCCGCGAATTCGAGTGCAACGGACAACGGACTACTGACCACGGACACTTACGCCTCATACCCCAAGTTCGGCGCCAGCCACTTTTCCACGTCGGCCACGCTGGTTTGTTTGCGCGTGGCGTACGACTCGACCTGCTCGCGCGTGATCCGGTCAACGGCGAAATAGCGGGCCTCGGGCGAGCCAAAGTAAAACCCGGACACACTGGCCGCCGGCGTCATGGCGAACGTCTCGGTCAGGCGCATGCCCGTCGCTCGTTCGGCGTCGAGCAACTGGAACAACGTCCGCTTCTCGGTGTGGTCGGGACAGGCCGGATAGCCCGGCGCTGGTCGAATGCCCCGATAGGCTTCGTCGATCAATTGTTCGTTCGTCAGGTGTTCCCCCTGGCCAAAGCCCCAATCTACGCGGGCGCGTTTGTGAAGCGCCTCGGCAAACGCCTCGGCCAACCGATCGGCCAAGGCCTTGGCCATGATCGAGTTGTAGTCGTCATGGTCGCGCTCGAACCGCGCCACCAGTTCGTCGATGCCGACGCCGCTCGTCACGGCGAACGCCCCCAGATAGTCGACACGACCGCTCGCGCGCGGGGCGATAAAGTCGGCCAGCGAGTAGAACACGTCCTGGCCGCGGCGCTGCCATTGCTGGCGCAGGAAGTAGAACCGCGCCACTTCCTGGCCCAGCGACTCGTCGGCGTACAACACCACGTCGTCCCCGTCGGCCACGGCGGGCCAGAACCCGTAGACGGCGCGGGCACGCAGCAGCTTTTGCTCGACAATCTGATCCAACAGCCGATTGGCGTCATCAAAAAGTCGGCGCGCCTCGGTTCCGAATTGCACGTCGTTGAAGATGCCGGGATACTTGCCGCGCAGCTCCCAGGTGAGGAAGAACGGGGACCAGTCGACGTACTCGCGCAGCTCGGCTAGCGGAAAATGATCCAGCTCGCGCCGGCCGGTGAAGCTGGGGCGGTCGATGCGCGCCGCGGCCCAGTCGATCTGCGGGCGTCGTTCGCAGGCCTGGGCGTACGAGACCAGCGAGACTTCCTGGCGCGACTGGTAACTGGTCTTCAATTGTTCGTGCAGCTTGCGGTTCCGCGCGTCGAACGCTTCGCGCGACTTGGGATTCAGCAACTGCTCGACCACGCCGACGCTGCGCGAAGCGTCGGCCACATGGACGGTCGACTGCTGGTAGCCTGGTGCGATCTTCACCGCGGTGTGCTTGGCGCTGGTCGTGGCGCCGCCGATCAACAGCGGCACCTCGAACCCTTGCCGCTCCATTTCGCGCGCCACATGGACCATCTCGTCCAGGCTGGGAGTAATCAGCCCCGACAATCCGATGATATTCACCCCTTCGTGTCGTGCCGTCTCTAGAATCTTTTCACAGGGGACCATCACCCCTAGGTCGATGATCTGGTAGTTGTTGCAGCCCAACACGACGCCCACGATGTTCTTGCCAATGTCGTGGACGTCCCCTTTCACCGTGGCTAGCAGAATCTTCCCGCGCGGACGATCGGCAGCGCCGCTGGCCGCCTTCTCGGCTTCCATGAATGGCAGCAGATAAGCCACGGCCTTTTTCATCACGCGAGCGCTTTTGACCACCTGGGGCAGGAACATNNGTCGTGGACGTCGCCCTTGACGGTCGCGAGCAGAATTTTGCCGTTGTTCTGGCTTGCTTCGACGATACCCTTGGCCGCGTTACGCGCCTTCTCGGCTTCGATATGCGGGATCAGGTAGGCCACCGCCTTCTTCATCACGCGCGCGCTCTTGACCACTTGGGGCAGGAACATCTTGCCGGCGCCGAACAGATCGCCGACCACCTGCATGCCCGCCATCAGCGGACCTTCGATGATTGCCAGCGATGAAGGAAACTTCTGCCGCGCTTCTTCCATGTCGGCGTCGATGTACTCCACGTTGCCGCGCAACAGGGCGTGTTCCAGCCGCTGTTCGATCGTCCCCTGCCGCCATTGTTCGACGGCCTCGTCGGTCTGCTTGGCCTGGTTCTTCACGCTTTCGGCCATCTCGACCAGCCGCTCGGTGGCGTCGGGGCGTCGGTCGAACAGCACATCCTCGACGCGCTCCAGCAACTCGGCCGGAATCTCTTCGTAGACCGTCAACTGGCCGGCGTTGACAATGCCCATGTCCATGCCGGCCTTGATGGCGTGGTACAAGAAGGCCGAGTGCATCGCCTGGCGCACGGGCTCGTTGCCGCGGAACGAGAACGAAATGTTGCTGACGCCGCCGGAAATGCGCGCGCCGGGACATTTCTCTTTGATCAGCCGCGTGGCCTCGATGAAGTTGATGGCGTACCGATTGTGCTCCTCGATGCCGGTCGCCACGGTCAGGATGTTCGGATCGAAGATAATGTCTTCGGCCGGAAAGCCGACCTTTTCGGTCAATAGCTTGTACGCCCGGGAGCAGATGCGCACCTTGTCGTCGATTTCGGTGGCCTGTCCCTTCTCGTCAAACGCCATCACCACAACCGCGGCGCCGTAACGACGGATCAACCGTGCGCATCTCAGGAAGGCTTCTTCACCCTCCTTGAGGCTGATCGAGTTGACGATGCCTTTGCCTTGCACGCATTTCAAGCCGGCTTCGATCACCGACCATTTCGAGCTGTCGACCATGGTCGGCACGCGACAGACCTCGGGCTCGGCACTGACCAGGTTGAAGAACCGAGTCATCGAGGCTTCGCCGTCCAACAACGCTTCGTCCATGTTCACGTCGATGACGTTGGCGCCCCCTTCGACTTGCTGGCGCGCGACGCTGACGGCCGATTCAAAGTCGCCCGACAAAATCAGCCGGGCGAACTGCTTCGAGCCAGTGACGTTGGTCCGTTCGCCGATCATCGTGAAGTTCGTCTCGGGACGAATCACGTACGGTTCCAGGCCGCTGAAGTGCGTGGTCCGCGGCGGCGTGGGACGCTGGCGGGGTTTGTGCTTCGAGACCGCCTGGGCGATCGCCTGGATATGATCGGGCGTCGTGCCGCAACACCCGCCGACAATGTTCAACCAGCCCTCGGCCGCGTACTCGCCCAGCACGTCGGCCATCATCTCGGGTGTCTCGTCGAAACCGCCAAACGCATTCGGCAAGCCGGCGTTGGGGTAGCAACTGACATAGCGCGGCGTCAGACCTGACAGCTCTTCCAAGTAGGGGCGCAGTTGCTTGGGCCCCAACGCGCAATTGAACCCAACCGCGGTCAGGTCGGCGTGCTCGATCGAATACCAGCAGGCTTCGATCGTCTGACCCGACAGAGTCCGGCCCCCTTGAAAGATCGTGACCGAGCCGATGACCGGCAAACGCACGTTGTTCTTGTCAAAGAACTTTTCGATGGCGAACAACGCCGCCTTGAACACCAACGTGTCGAACGCCGTCTCGGGCAACAGCAGATCGACGCCCCCTTCGACCAACGCTTCGATCTGCTCGTAATAGGCGTCGACCATTTCGTCGAACGTCGTCGAGCGATGCCCAGGGTCGTTGACATTGCCCGAGATCGACAACTGCCGATTGGTCGGCCCAATCGAACCGGCCACGAACCGCCGCCGGCCGGTGCGAGCCGTCATGGCGTCGGCTTCTTGCCGGGCCACACGCACGGCCGCCAAGTTCAGGTCGCGGACCTTGTCCTCCAAGGCAAAGTCAGCCAGCGCCACGCGCGTGGCCCCGAACGTATTCGACTCGATGATGTCAGCGCCGGCTTCGAGGTATTGCCGGTGGATTTTGGCGATGGCGTCCGGCTGGGTAATGCACAGCACGTCGATCAGGTTCTTCAGGTCTTTGCCGTGCTGGGCGAATTGCCGGCCCCGGAAGTCCGCCTCGGTGAACTTCAAGGCGTGGACCATCGTCCCCATCGCACCGTCGATGATCGCAATCTGGTTCTCGAGCAGATGCTCGACGGCGGCTCGGCTTTCGTTGGGGTCGCGTGTCATGGGGCTTGCTGCTCAATCCGCTTTAATGTCAGAAGTCCTTGCCGCAACGGATTTTGTACCGCCGGGCGCACCGAAGTATGCCACCGCTCCGCTCGTTCCGGCAAGGGGGCCGTGCCGAGGAAGGCTGCGAAGTCTGGGAAGCCACAAGGGAACAACTACCCATTCCCCCCAGCCTTCGCACGTCGCAAAGCCGTCTAAAGACTCAAGATCATTATAAACCGTTCCCGATACAGCATGAGGTGGAGCGGCGGGCGCGGGCCCGACTGATGCGCTACCGTTAGATCATCTGCTGTCGTGACGATGATGAAGCCACACCTTTTGCGGACCCCGACTGCCCGACCTGCGGCGCCGCGCGTCCTGGTTTCACTTCCCGACTTGCGCGGCGAGGCGCTAGCCGCCGGTCATGCCTCCTCCCCAGCAAGAGCGACCGACAGCTATGCGGTTCGCGCTGACACCCACGATCCAACTCACGCCACGGCTGGAACTCGCCACGCCCGGCGGACGAACCTGGCCTGGCAACGGTTGCACGCCCGCAAGCTTCGCTTCGACGGCTCGCGGCAGGGTGGCTTGGGATTCATCGCTGGCCTCGGTCCCTGGATGCGGCAAGCGTTTTCGCGCTCGGCCGTGATTGCCGCCTTGCAAGGGCGCGCGATCTGGGGGATGGCGCTGACGGCCATTGTCGTGGACGTGATGGCGATTTACTTCCTGGGCCAACCAGCGCCGACGCCGACCGAAAGCCTACCGCCAATACCAACCATGCCCGCGGTCAGCGGCCCGGCGCTGCACGGCGCGCCCAGTGCCCTGCCAGGTCCGCAGCCCTTGCCCTCCGCGACAGGTTCGCCGATTGGCGTCCCCACGCCGGCGGCCGAAACTGCCTTGCCGCCAGCCAAGGCGCGCGAGCCGATGTTCCCCGCCAACAGCCCACGCTTGGGCGAACCGGCCGACCAGCTTCCTTGGGAAAACTGGTCGCCGCGTCAAGCGCCCGTTCCCGCCGACAGCAACGAATCGGCCGCCAATCGGCCGGCGCGCTTGCCCGGAGCCGCCGACACGCCCCCCGAGTATCGCACGGCGCAGTTGCCCAAACCTGAGCGCGCCTCGCCCCCCGCCGATGCCGCACCCGCGACCGGCAAAGCGCGGCTCCTGGGCACGATTCGCAAACCATTGCCCGAGATCAACAATGAGCACGCTCGACCAGGCCTTTATTAAGGTCTATCGCAAAGAGACCGAGCATTGGCTAGCGCAACAGGCCACGCCCGCGCGCCAGCCCATGCCCGCGCATCCGCCCGGCGCGCCGGTCGGGCTCGACGCAGCTCATGGACATGTGCCGTCGCCGCACGCGCGATTCGCGCCAGCGCCGACACCTGCTCCGCAAGTGATCGCGCCACCGCCAATCGTTCCGCCCGCCTATCTCGCCAGCACGCAGTATGCGGCGCCGCACGTCTCGCCGCCGTATGCCATGCCTCTGGGCCAGGTCACCACGCACATTCACGCCCCCCGAACCGTGGCCCACGGCGCAACGCACCTCAACCCGCCTCACTTTGCTCGGTCGTTACCGACCACCCCGCCGATCGATCCTGTGTCGCCGGCCGCGGTAGTGTTCGACGAAGCCACCGACGAGATCGCGGTCGAGCACGAAAGGGTCCAGCCCGCGTATGAAGTCGCGCGACTTCAGTGGCCCAGCCTGGTTGAACAGTGGGTCGCCCACGCCGGTTCAGGACTGGTGCGCTGCGCCGCCGAACTGGCCCGTCGCAATTATCAACAACGCAAGGTTCTGCTGGTCACCAGCTACCAACGCGGGACGGGTGTCTCGCACGTGGCGTTGTGTCTGGCTCGCGTGGCGGCGTCGGCGGGCTTGCGCGTGGTGCTGGTCGATGCCCACTTTCGCCAGCCGCAACTGGCCGACCTGTTGGCGCTGGCGCCGACAGTGGGCTGGAGCGAAGTACTGCGAGGCGAGCAACCGCTTAGCGAGGCGCTGGTCGACAGCCCCAGCGAGCAGGTGACCGTGCTCCCTCTGGCTGACGGAAAAGCTGCGCCGGCCGACATGGCCCTAGCTCCGGCGACGATTACCGAGCTACGAGAGTCGTATGACCTGGTGCTGCTTGACGGCGGCGCCATCGACACGGACGCCGCGGCCAAGAAGTTGACCGGGCTGTTTCCCCTCAGACCAAACGAAGGCAAGCGCCCCGACTGCGACGCCCTGGTAGTTCGCGACATGAGCGACCCAACCGCGTCACTGGAACACGTGGCCCGGCGGCTGCGCTTGGCCGGCATCGTTCGTTGGGATTTGGTGGATAACTTTTTAGGGGCGATTGGTGAATAGCGATTAGCCGTTAGCAATTAGCGATTAGACAGGACTGATACTCCGGCTCGCACTGAGCTTGTTCCCTTCCCCTACTAATCGCTAGCCGCTAATTGCTAACCGCTCCAACTAGCAACTCGCAACCAGCAACTAGCAACTTCCCTGCATGTACACCTCCTACTGGCAACTCGATCGCAAGCCGTTTGAGAGCGGCGCCGACACGACGGCTTATTACCCAAGCCAGTCGCATCAGGCGTCGTTGTTGAAGCTGCGCTATTCAATCGAGAATCGTTCGGGAGGGGCACTGCTGGCCGGGCCGTCGGGCATCGGCAAGACGCTGCTCGTGCGGCTGCTGGCCGAGCGGTTGGGCGAGGCCTTCCGGCCCGTGGTACACGTCTTCTACCCGGCTATGTCCTCGGCTGAGTTGCTCGCTTATCTGGCCGTGCAACTCGGTGACCGTTCAACGGCCCAAGCGTCGATGACGCTTGACGAAAGCGTGGCCACCATTGGTCGCGCCTTGGAACAAAACGTCGCCGCCGGCCGGCATGCGCTAGTCGTGGTGGACGAGGCCCAATCGCTGGCCGGACGCCAGGCGCTTGAAACACTGCGCCTGTTGATGAACTTCAATGTCGCGGGGCAGCCGGCACTTTCGCTACTGCTCGTGGGCCAACCGGCTTTGCTGCCGATGGTCGATCGCGTGCCCGAGCTTGAGGAACGCCTGAGCGTGAAGTGCCTGATGCGCCCCTTCACTGTCGAAGAGACGATGAGCTACGTGCAGCATCGGCTGGCGCTGGCCGGCGCGAAGCACGCGATCTTTTCGACCGGCGCGCTGGAAACCGTGCATCAACTTTCCGAAGGCCTGCCGCGGCGGATCAATCGCCTGTGCGACTTGGCGCTGCTGATCGGGTACGCCAACGAGCAGAAGTCCATCGACGCCGGGCTGATCGAAGCCCTGGCCGGCGAACTGGCCGGCGTGGCCCCGGAGTGAGGGACCGGCGGAGAAGAAGTTGCTGGTTGCTGGTTCCTAGTTGCTAGTGAAGAACCGGCGCACATCGAACGCCCCAACCAACACAGGCCCAGGTGTCTCACCCCCCTGGGTTTTTTTGTTGCGATGAGCCCTTCAGGGCGACCTACGGGCGACAAGCATCGCGTCCCTCGTTTTGCCCTCAATTCACCGGCGGTTTTCCGCACCTTTCGGCTTGCGCGAACCCTGATTATACTTGAGGATTCTTTACGGGCAGCGTTCGGTGGTCGGGGTCGACTCGCCGCCAACCGTGCTCGGACCACTAGCAACCAGCCGCTCGCAACTCGCAACTTTCGGAACACTTCATGCGACATGTCCTTTCGGCGACCGTGCAGAACGTGCCCGGCGTGTTGGCTCATATCTCCGGCATGCTCGCCTCGCGGGGCTTCAACATCGACAGCCTGGCGGTCGGCGCGACCGAGAACCCGGGCCTGTCACGGATGACCTTCGTGATTGTCGGCGACGACAACACGCTCGACCAGGTCGGCAAGCAATTGCGCAAGATCGTCACCGTGGTCGATGTCCAGGACATCAGCGCCCAGGACTTCGTCGAGCGCGACCTGATGCTCATCAAGGTCTCGGCCGCCCACGGCGGGCCGCGGACCCAGGTTCGCGAGCTGGTCGACATCTTCCGCGCGCGGATCGTCGACGTCAGCCAGGACGAAGTGATGATCGAAATCTCGGGCACCGAGCGGAAGATCGACGCCTTCATTGATCTGATGCGCCCGTTCGGCATCAAGGAGCTGGCCCGCACCGGCCGAATTGCCATGGTGCGCAGCGGCATCAAGGCCACCCAGGCCGCCGGCGCCTAGTCGCGCGGCCCATCCGCGGCTGTCGCCACATCGACCGGCCGCAGTCACACCAACCCATCCTTCATCAAGCAGACAGGACCAACAACTCATGGCAGCCAAAATCTTCTACGACAAAGACGCCGATCTGGCGGTGCTGAAGAACAAGACCATCGCCATCATCGGCTATGGCTCGCAAGGACACGCCCAGGCGCAAAACCTGCGCGACAGCGGCTGCACAGTCATCATCGGCCAACGCCCCGGCGGCCCGAACTACGATCTGGCCGTCAGTCACGGCTTCAAGCCGATGTCGGCCGCCGAAGCGGCCGAAAAGGCCGACATCGTCAACATTCTGCTCCCCGACGAGCTGCAAGGGGACGTCTATCGCAACGACATCAAGCCCAAGCTCAAGCCGGGCAACGTGCTGATGTGCTCACACGGCTTCAACATTCACTTTGGCCAGGTCGAACCGCCGGCGGGGGTCGACGCCTTGCTGGTCGCGCCCAAGGGGCCCGGCCACCTGGTGCGCAGCGAGTTCGAGAAGGGTGGCGGCGTGCCGTGCCTGATCGCGCTGTCGCCCGGGGCCAGTGAAGAGACCCGCCGCATCGGCCTGGCCTATGCCAAGGGCATCGGCGGCACGCGCGGCGGTGTGATCGAAACCACCTTCGCCGAAGAAACCGAAACCGACTTGTTCGGCGAACAGGTCGTGTTGTGCGGCGGCGTCAGCGCGCTGGTCAAGGCGGGCTTCGAGACGCTGGTCGAAGCCGGCTATCAGCCCGAGATGGCCTACTTCGAGTGCATGCACGAGTTGAAGCTGATCGTCGACCTGTTCTACCAGGGCGGCCTGAACTACATGCGCTACAGCGTGTCGAACACGGCCGAGTACGGCGACTACACTCGTGGCCCGCGGATTGTCACTCCCGAGACCAAGGCCGAGATGAAGAAGATTCTGCACGAGATCCAAAGCGGCCAGTTTGCCCGCGATTGGCTGTTGGAGAACAAGGTCAACGCGCCGGCGTTCAAGGCCACGCGTCGCCGCGAGCGCGAACATCCGATCGAGGTGGTGGGCAAGCAGCTCCGCCGCCTGATGAGCTGGATCAAGTCCAAGGAAGTCTAAGACGGGAAGTTGCTGGTTGCTAGTTCCTAGCGAAGATTGATGTGATTCGTCCACACAAGCCCAGGGGTTTTACCCCCTGGGCTCTTTTGCTGGCCGAAAGATTTGCCGTAGCTTGCCCGGAATTGCAATTGCCATCGGTTCCCCCTCTGTTGATATAATGAACCTGGACAACGCCCCAAGTCCCTTTTTGGTGAGTGATCCATGACCGACGCTGTTGGACAGATCCTTTCGCAGGTCAGTTCTCTCACCCAGCAAGAGCGAGCCGAGTTGGCGTACGCCCTGGTCTGCTCACTTGGTCCCATCGAGAGCGACGACGATGTAGCGGCAGCATGGGATGAAGAACTGAATCGCCGCCTCGATCAAGTCCTTCGCAACGAGGTTGAGGGAATTCCCGCCGAACAGGTATTCGAGAAGTTGCGTCGCCGCCAATCTTGAATCGCATTGTCTTCCATCCCGAGGCCGAACTCGAATTCGAAGCAGCGTGGGATTATTACGAGCTGCGACGAAAAGGACTTGGTGACGAATTTGCCCTAGCAGTCGAGGCCGTCCTCGACCGCATTCGGGAACGTCCTGAGTCTTGTTCGGCACACGGTACGCGCGGCTTTCGCATGGCGCTTGCGAAGCGATTTCCGTACACCGTCTATTTTCGTGAATCAGCAGGCCGGTTCTGGGTAATGGCGATTGCTCATCAGCGGCGACGGCCTAATTATTGGCGATCTCGCCGACCGAGCTAGTTTTGGGCCGCTTCAACTTTCGAAAGAACCCATTCCTATTGGGTTGGCTTGCGGTTTCCTGGCCGGACGGCCAGAATACGCCCCATGAGCAAAACCACTCTTACCAATCGTTACGACGTCACTACCCGCGATGAGGTCAACCAACTGGCCGTCGGGGATCGCATTGAGGTCACCCACGAGGTTAAAGTGGGGCAGCAGCGCTGGTACACCACGACCGTCGGGACGGTCGAGCGGATCGAGCGCCGGCGGCAGGGGCTGCACTACCAACGCAACTTCGACGACAAGGCGTTCTGCGACCTGGTCGTGCTGCGTCTGGACGACAGCTCGCTGACGACGATCACCTTCGACGAGTTCAGCCAGTTGAAAGTGGTAAGCCGCGCCAAGAGCTAACTCGCTTGACCCATCGGTCGGCGTCGGCTTAACTCTTCACAGGCTGTCTCGCACCATTCCGCGCCCGCTGGCAGGAGCCGCGCCCCATGCCGATCGAGTTCCCCTGTCCCCAGTGCAACAAGCTGCTGCGCGTGCCCGACGCGGCCGTCGGCCGCCAGGCGCAATGCCCCGGCTGCAGCACCGTCTCGACCGTGCCGGCCGCCAGCGTGCGTTCGCCGGTTCCCGCGGCGCCGCGTCAGCCGCCCCAAGCCCCGCCACCCCCTCCGCCCGTGCCGCAGCCTGGTTACGGGTCGGCGCCGCAGTCGAATCCGTTCGCTCCCCCGCCGCCGCAAGGGGGTGCGCAAGCTTGGGGCGCTCCTCAACAAGGACAGCAACTCCCCGACATCACCAACCCCTATGCGGCGCCAACCTCCTTTGGCCCCGCGGCCAACACCTGGGCGCGCCCCAGGCCGCGGCTGGCGTCGCTCGGTCAGCGCTTTGGCGGCGCGGTTGTCGACGGAGTCATCGGCATGCTGCTCGCGGTGCCGTTGATCGTTCTGCTTTTCATCGCGGTCGTGAGCATGGACAACCGGCGCGAACCCAACATCAGCGCCGTCGCGGCAATTCTCATGCTGCTACTGAGCTTGGGATTGTTGGCCTTGGGCGTTACGCAAATCATTTTGCTATCCACCAGCGGCCAAACGATTGGCAAGAAGGTAGCCGGCACGCGGATCGTCTTGAAGGAGTCAGGTCAGACGGCGGGTTTTGTCCATGCGTTCCTGCTGCGATCCTTTGTGTTTGGCCTGATCGGCAGCGCGGTCGGCCTGATTCCATTCGCCGGGATCGTCTTCAACCTGGTCGACATCTGCATGATCTTCGGCGAAGAGCGCCGCTGCCTGCACGACCTGCTCGCCCAGACGATCGTCGTTGAAGCGTAGACGTCCGTTGTCAGTAGTCCGTTGTCCGTTGCAGGAAGAGGGGCGAGCGGTTGATGAATTGCCGCCTCCACCGCGGGTGATTCGCAGTCTAGGGTTGAAGCCGCTATCCGGTGTCTATTGCCCCTTCTCCCGCCGGGAGAAGGTGGCGGCGCTAGCCGACGGATGAGGGTTCCGCCTCAATCTTGTTTCGCCCCGCGTCGAGGTGGAGCGCCACCTCCGCGAATTTTTAATCGCTTACTAATACGCCCCGCGGCGGCTCAGCACGCTGCTCGGCGTGGCGATCAGCAGCTTGAGATCGGTGATCAGGTTCTGGTGGTCAATATACCACAGGTCCATCCGCACCCAATCTTCAAAGCCGATCTCACACCGGCCGCTGACTTGCCACAGGCAAGTTAACCCCGGCTTGACCGACAATCGCCGCCGTTGCCAAGGCTGATAGCGGATCACTTCCTTCAACACCGGCGGACGCGGCCCGACCAGCGACATGTGCCCGGCCAACACATTGAACAATTGAGGCAACTCGTCGATGCTCGTGCTGCGCAGAAAGCGTCCCAACGCCGTGATCCGCGGATCGCGACGGTTCTTGAAGATCGGGCCGTCCTTCTCGTTCTTGACTTGGGCCTGGATCGCGTCGGCGTTCACGACCATCGTGCGAAACTTGAACATCGGGAACAACTTCCCCAGGTAGCCGACCCGCTGCTGCCGGAAGATCGGCTTGCCGCGCGTGGTGACCATCAGCACCGCGAACGTCACCAGCATGATCGGCGAGAACAACACAATCGCCGCCAAAGCGCCGACGATGTCGAGTCCGCGCTTCACCATTTGGTAACTCGACGCCCGATTGCCACCCGGGGAAACCAGATTCATCCCCACCGGCGCCGGAGCGACCGGGCCGCGAAACACCAGCCCGCGCACTCGGCGATCCGCCGCGACGGTTCCGCGAGTCCAAACTCCCAGGCCGTCGGCCTGGGCCGAGTTGGCGCTGAGGGTGACGTGCGTAGCTTCGGCCGTGAGCAATTCGGTCGTCATGCGCGAGGCACCTGCAAAGAGAGTGGCGAAAAGAGCGCGGAGTGTTTCCGCGTGCCAGCTCTCGAATGCAACCACGATGCCGGGCCGCGACAGACGAGCCAGCCGGCCGGTGCGTCGCGCGTGCTAAGACGTTGAATGCCAGTCGCTTACGGAACGACGAGTCCCCGCCGAGCGTGACGCGAAATCGCCGCCCGACATGTTGCCCAAAGTCAACCACGTTGCCGAAAGGCAACACCGCGTGGCGTCGCCGCTTCGCCGCCGGCGCAACCCGATCGGGCGAATAACCACCACCGAGGCGTCGTCGCCACGCCGGTCAACACGCCCGGGCGACGTAGGCTTCTGCGAGGAAGCAATTCGTGTTGGTTCGCTCCTCGCTGATGATGCCGAGTGCCCTGCGATGCCCAGTTATCAACTCGCAATCCGCTGTGCTGCCGACGAGCTGCGCGATAGCGCCGCCGACTGGGACGATCTATGGCAGCGCAGTGAAGTAGCCCTGCCCCTCACGCGCGCCGAGCTAGTCGCGATGTGGGCCGAGCATTTCGCGGCTGGCGGCGTGCAGGGACTGATGGCCTATGACGGCCCCTGGGCTGTGGCCGCCCTGCCAATCGCACTCAACCGCAAGCTGGGCGTCGGGCTGGCCGGCCTGCCCAATCATCCGCAATTCACCGCGGGCGATTTGATGCTCGATCCCGCAGCCGACGCGCGGCAGGCGCTGGCGTTGCTGGCCGAGGGACTCGAACAACTACCGAGCCTGCTGGCTTGGTTCGAGCTGGTCCCCTACGAAGCGCCGCGCTGGCGACAGCTACTTGATGTGCTGACCGAGCGCGGCTGGCGCATTCACCAGCAGCCCAGCTATACGACCGGCGTCATCGAGTTGCCCACTTCGTGGGACGTCTATGATGCCAGCCGGTCGAGCAACCATCGCCGGCAACTGCGCAAGGCCGAGCGCCGCGCCAAGCAAGCGGGCGATGTTACGCTGCGGGTGCTGAATCACCTGCGCTCCGCCGAAGTCGCCAAAGTGTTAGGCGAATGCTTCGCAATCGAGGATCGAAGCTGGAAGGGTGCCGAAGGCTCGTCAATGGCCCGCACGCCAGGACAAGCCGAGTTGAGCCTGCGCATTGCCCAACAACTGGCCGCGTGGGGGCAACTACACGTGGCGTTGCTCGAAGTGGGCGGTCGCGCGGTCGCCTTTGAACTGGGCTGCCAGGCCAAAGGAACCTATTTCTCGCCAAAAATCGGCCACGATCCACAGTTCGCGAACCTGTCGCCCGGGCAACTGTTGCGACATGAGCTGCTGCAACACTTCGTCCGCGAGCAGTCAATCAACCGCGTGGACTTCTGGGGACCGTTGACCGAAGCGACCGCGCGCTGGGCCACGACCAGCTACCCCGTCGGCCGCGTCGTCGCCGCCCCGCCGCGCACATCAAGCCGAGTTGCCTGGCACGCCTATCGCACGCTCCGCGCAGCTCGCAACGCCTTCCGCCACGAACAAAAAACCCACGAAGTGAAACCCGTGGGCTTGGAAGATGTCCCCTCTAGCAACCAGCAACTTGCAACCAGCAACTTTTCAGGCCCCGTCACCCCAACTTCCTGATCAGCCAGTCCCCCAGCGACGGCGACAACTGCGACAGGGCCAGCACCACGCGGGCCATCCCAGGTACAACCAGTTCCTTCTGACGACGTTCGGCGGCGCGCAGGATCGCGGCCGCCAGCGCCTCGGGGCGGATCGCGCCGGCCTTGACTCCGCCACCCGGCTTGGCGGCGCTCGGCGGCAGGCCCGCCAACTCGGCGGCCGTGTACTCGCGCGGCTTGTCGCGGGCGATCGGCCCGGGACAGACCAACAGCACGTTCAAGCCACGATCGGCCAGCTCAAGCCGCAACTGCCGCGTGTAGCTGACCAGCGCCGCCTTGGACGGGCCGTACGCTCCCATGTAGCGCGCCGGCGCCAGCCCCGCCAGCGAAGCGATGTTCACCAGATGCCCGCGACGCGCGAGCAAGGGTTCGATGGCCGCGAGCGTGACGTTGACGGTCGATTGAACATTGATCTCGAACTGCTCGCCGAAGTCGGCCGCCGTCGTGTCGTGTACGGCGCGGCGCATCGAGCGGCCGGCGTTATTGACCAGCACGTCGAGCTGCCCGAAGCGCTCGAGCGTCTGCGCGACGAGCGCCGCCGCGCTGTCGGCCACCGTCACGTCGGTGGGCACGGCCAGGACCGTCGCGCCGCTGGCCGACAATTCATGGGCCGTAGCCTGCAAGGCTTCGGCGCCCCGCGCCGCTAGCACCACCCTCGCCCCCGAGGCGGCGAACGCTCGGGCGATGTCGCGCCCCAGACCGCTCGACGCGCCGGTGACGATTGCCACTTTGTCGTGCCAGTAATGTGCGCTCAAGCGATTCACTGCCCTCGGTCGCGCGGCGCTCGCTCATTCGCCTAGATTTGCTGTCGGCACGCCGACAACAGAAGCCGGCGCGATGCCGCTTGTTAGTTTTGTGATACGTGCAGATTGCGAAAGCTTAAACATTGGCGAGGCTCGGCGATCGCAAGTTGGCGCCCCACGGGGCCGAAGCGCTCGCCCGCCGCCCGAATTGTGCTACATTGTCGCCAGCGATCCCGAACTTGCAATTGCCGACGCGTCGATTTGTGGGTCTTGTCACTCCCACCACACAAGTTCCGCGGGTTCGCGTGTCGCCACGCCATCGTGCGTGAGCTTGTCATCGCTTGCAGCCTGTACCGCTTTCCGTGCCAATCAACTTTTCACCAGCAGCGAGAATTCAACCGTGAGCATTGGCGTTCAGAACACTCCGCGGGCGCGAACCAAGATTGTGGCCACCGTGGGCCCAGCGAGCCGCGACGAAGACAAGCTCCTGGGGCTGATCCAGGCCGGCGTGGACGTCTTCCGCCTGAACATGGCCCACGGCGACTTGAACAGCCACAAGGAAGTGCTCGAGCGAATCCGCCGCGTGAGCGAGTCGATCGGCGATCCGGTGGCCGTGCTGGTCGATCTGGCCGGCCCGAAGATTCGCCTG
The DNA here is from genome assembly GCA_018242585.1 of Planctomycetota bacterium. Taxonomy (NCBI): domain Bacteria; kingdom Pseudomonadati; phylum Planctomycetota; species Planctomycetota bacterium. The sequence goes on along the minus strand of JAFEBQ010000021.1, from coordinate 27,540 downwards.
GGCGAGTTGCCCGGCGGGCAGGTCGATTGTCCCAAGGGGGCGACATTCCGATTTGTCCGCGGCGACTCGACCAACGACCCGACCAAGCTGGTGACCAATTACCCGCTCTTGGTTGACGAGTTGCAAGTCGGCGATCGGGTGTTCCTGGTTGACGGCACGGTGCGGTTGGAAGTGATCGACCGCGGAGCCGATTCGATCGGCTGCCGCGTTACCCAAGGAGGGCTGATTCGCAACAAGCAAGGGGTGAACCTGCCCGGGGCCAAGATCAGCCTGCCGGCCCTGAGCGACGCCGACAAGCAGCACGCCACCTGGGCCGCCGAGAACAAAGCCGACTACGTCAGCCTGAGCTTTGTGCGGACGGCCAAGGAAGTGGCCGAGTTGAAGTGGCTGCTCAACTATCACAAAAGCGCGGCCAAGGTGATTGCCAAGATCGAGAAGCAGGAAGCGGTCGATCAACTGGCCGAGATCGTGCAAACGGCCGACGGCATCATGGTGGCGCGCGGCGACCTGGGAGTCGAGATGGACGTGGCCCGGGTGCCGATCGTCCAGAAGAAAATCGTCGCCACCTGCAATCAATACGACAAGCCGGTGATCATCGCCACGCAAATGCTCGACAGCATGCAGCATTCGCGCCAGCCGACCCGGGCCGAAGTGACCGACGTGGCCAACGCGATTCTCGACGGCTGTGACGCAACGATGTTGTCGGGCGAGACGGCCGTCGGCGAGTATCCGGTCGAGACGGTCGAGATGATGAACCGGATCGCGCTGGTGACCGAGCCGCTGCTCGAGGGTCGTCCGACGCCGCCGGCACCGCTGGTGCTGCCCGAGGATTTGAAACGATTGACCCAGGCCGTCGTATTCGGCGCGGTGCAAATCTCGAAGGAGTTGAAGGCCCAGATGATGACGGTCGTCAGCCACAGCGGCGCGACGGCCCTGGCCATGTCCAAACGGCGACCGTCGTTGCCGATTCTGGGCGTGAGCGACCGACCCGAGGTGCAGCGGCAGATGGCGCTCTATTGGGGCGTGATCCCGCTGATGAATGCGCCCACGACCGACAGCATTCAACTGCTCAAGCATTGCGAGGAATGGGGGCTGAAGCAAGGCTACATCACGCCGGGCGGGCACATGATCCTGGTCGCCGGCGTGGGATTAGCCTCACGCGGCCACAACATGGTCCGCGTGCATGAAGTAGGGAGCGAGCACTGAGTGGTCCGTCGTCAGTGGTTGATGACACGCCGCTGAGATACCCGTTCATCCATCGTCAAAGGGCGCGCAGCAACCCTTCTCCCTCCGGGAGAAGGTGGCCGAAGGCCGGATGAGGGTCCACCCTCCACTTCAAATCGCGCCCGCCTGACGCGCACCCCGGCTTGCTACGCAAGCCACCCTCTCCCACAAGGGGCGAGGGTGAAGAAACAAGCCGGGGTGCCATGCTCAAACTTCTTGTTTGAGCATACGAAGCGTGTGCCAGCCATGCTCAAGCCTTAAGAGCTTGAGCATGGCACCCGACACGGCGTGCTCCACCCTGATTGCAGTACGGTTCGCAAGCGCCAGTGAGCTCAAAAAATGATATCCAAGGTCGCTTTAACAACGGCCCACTTGCCGTTGGTTTTCTTGACGGTGTATGTGCAGCGATGGCCGCTCAGGTAGCCCCGATACTCGCCCCCTTCGACATGAGCCTCGGTGTCGGAAACTCGCTCGATGGTCGTGACATCAAGCAGCACTCCCTTGGCACCGGTTCTTTTATCGCGCACTCCCTGGCCCCCTCCCGTGGTGCACTCCGAGCCTTTGCGAACGGGTGGATCATGCCTGGCGAAACGCTTCATGAACTCATCGGTTGGGTCGTTCCCTTGCTCGTCGACTCGAAGGTAATACGCGATCTTCAGGAACTTGATGAGATCACTCCCGTCGATTTGCAAACGAAACACCGCTTCGCGAATGTCGTCGAGTTCGCGTTCTCGAACATCACCGGCAGAACTAGCAACGAGCAGCGATGCGATCAGCAAGAGGAGTGCCGAGATGGCTTTCATAGGGCGCTTCCAACTATCCAAGAATCAAGGACGGTCGCGTATTCGACTCCCCAAGCCTGCTTGGCAATTCCCCTCGCCCTACGGCAGCGGTGGCACGACGATCAGTCCCAGCGTGTTGCTCACTGACTTGGGGTCGGTGGGGTTGCGGCCGTAGATGCCGACGACCAGGTTTCCGTCACAACCGATCGTCTGCTGGTCCGAGCCGCCGGTGCCGCCCACGTACTTGCTGAGGTACATGTCGGTCACGTCCAACCGCGTGCCGTGAATGCGCATGAACATCAGCGCTAGCCCGTCGACGCCGTTGCTGGATCGCATCTTAATGCCGCCGACCGCGTAGCCCGGCTTGGCTTCCAGGCGGTCGGTCCCGGTGGTTCCCTGGCCGTTCCACGGTCCCAGGACGACCCCTTCCTTGGTGGCGAAAATGCCACGAACGCCGGCCACGGTGGACTGCTTGTTGTTGCGGCCCAAGCCAATGTCCAGGCCAATCAACAACGCGCCGTCGGGACAGACGTTGCGATAGGCGTCTTCACCACCACCACCGAATGACTGGCTCATGAAGATTCGATTGGCCAGATTCGCTTCAACCAGGTAGCTCGACAATTGAGGCGTGATCGGATCGTGCCGCGGCGACTTCATCACGTCGTAGGTAGCCGTCGACTTTGGAGCGTTCTCTTCGACCTGGGTTAAAAAGGCACTGATCGTATAACCATCTGGGCGACGCCAATCGGGATCGACACGATTCCCCTGACAGGTCGGGCAGGTGATGTGCGACTTGCCATTGCAGACCGGGCACGGCGCCTGGACATTGCCCCCCGCCGTCTTGAGGTTGACCTTCCCCTTCTTGCAATCCTTGATCGGGCAGGGCAACTCGCCGGTGCCGCGACAAGTGGCGCAGTCCCGATCCTCGAAACCGCTGTTGGCCATCGCGGCGGGTGGCCGGGTGGCGTTGTTCGACCAGGTCCAAACCAACACCGTGGCGTCGCCAACGCGCTTTTGCAGGTCGGCGGCGTCGAGCGTTTCGGTCTTGGGCTTGGGCGGAATGAACTCGGGGACCAGACTCTTCACAAACTCGATGATCGCCGCGCCTGGTACCCCGTCGGTAAAGCGCGGCCAGACGCCGGCCGGTTCCGAAACCAGTCCCAACACATTGCCCGACTGGTTTACGATCGCCCCGCCAGCGAAGCCCTGGTTGGTGAGCGCGTCGAACAAGAACGGGCTGTTCCCTTCGCCCGACACGGCGGCCACCGCGCCGTGCTTCAGACGCAACGGCGCGTGCATATAGAACATCTCGGCCATGCCCCCGGCGAACAGCTCGGTGCCGCGCGACGCCGGCGCTGGCTCGATCGACAGCCCCGTCAAGTTCAAGTCGTCGCAACTCAACAGCGCCAAGTCATGCGTCTTGGACACTCCCAACAAGGTGCCGCGCGACGTGCGGCGTTGATCGCTCGGGCCGGAATAAACATCGAAGGCGGTTCCCCCATCGACCAGTTGCTTGCTAGTCACGACCAGTCGCGGACCAACGATCACGCCCAGCCCGCCGTGAATGGCCGTCGAGTCGTCGGCCGGCTGGGGAAGCGCCGCCATTTGCAGGGCCAGGTCCGCCTTGGTCGTCAGCCCGTTGATCAATCGATTCATATCGTCGTCGGCCATCATCGTTAGCCAGCCCACGCGCGGGTTGCAGGCCTCGTACCGGCCGGTGGCCAGCGCGGCTGCGAGCGCCTTGCGGGCTTCGTCGACCGGGAACTGCTCGCACGAGATGCGGGCCTTGTCGAACTGGTCGACGAAGCGCCCCAGATTCTGCACCACGTCCTGGTTCGGTTCCGACTCCAAGGCCGTGCGCCAAAGCTTGACCGCTTCCAGGTATTCGCCGTTCCTGACCGCCAGCAGGGCCAGATTGTTCAGGGCCGCCACGTGGCCGGGGTCGCGCGCCACGACGGCTTTGAAATGTTGCTCGGCCTTGGCCAGATCGCGGTTGTTGCGGGCGTACATCGCGCCGGTCAGGAACTCGATCCGCGTGTTCTCGGGCTCAAGCGCCGCGGCTTCGGCGAAACGCTTGCGGAAGTCTTCATCTTGGCGACGAGTGAAATGGTCGATGCCCTGGCGTGTCAGGGCAATGGCCTTGGTGTGGCGAACCGCGTACTTGTCGCCTGGCTCCCAGCCGTCCTTGGTGCGCATCGATTGCGTGGCCGCCAGCTTGCCCATTTCGGCAAAGTCCTTGTCGGTGGCCTTGCGATCGTCGTCGCTGGTGTCGGCCGATTCGCGGAACGCGCGATACAACTTCAAGGCCTCGACGGCCGACGGCGTGCGCGCGACGGCCGCTTGCAGCGCAGTCAAGGTCTTGGGCACGGCCGTGGCGACCTTCACCGGCGGCAGCGGAGTCGGGGCGGCGTGCTTTTGCACGAACTGCTTATCGGCATCGACCAGCAGTTCGAGCGGCACGTCGCGGATCGCGCCGTCCTTGAGCTTCAGACGCACGGTCTTGCCGTCGCGCAGCTCGATGAACTCGGCCTCGGTCTGATAGCCCCCGTTGGCCACGGTCCAGGTCCGCGTTTCGGCGGCCACCCCGACCGAAAGACCCAGCACTGCCAAAGCCAGTGCCGTGACGACGAGCGCGCCCCAGAACACACGATGCCCATGACGACGAACCCGAGCCATAGAGATCAACTCCCAACGAAACGGCAGAGGGGGTGAACGAGGCGGCAAGCAGCGGCCGGCCAGACCTACTATCCTAAGCGGGCGCGAAGGGGATTTTAACTAGCCGGCTGGTTAAATCGTATTCACCAAGCCGGTGGCTTTGCCACCGATTTTGGCGGCAGAGCCGCCGGCTTGGAAACAATCATCAAACGCCAACTCAAGGTTCCGTGCCTTGTAACCCCGCCTCAGAACTAGGGCGTCCAAAGCGACGAGGCGGCCGACGACGGCGCGGCGGCGCTCCCCGTCCGGCGGGCTTTGATGCGCACATACGGCGGAATCCAGCGGCTGCGATGGGCGAACGTCCCTGGCTCGGCGTCGGGCTTGCCGTGGCCCGGCTCGACCAGGTCTTCGATCACGAACCCGGCGCGGCACAGCCCGCCGAGCACGTCCTCCCAGCGGTGAATGAACTCGAGCGTCCCCGCCTCGCGATGCAAGCTGCCCACCACGGGGGGCAACGGCTCGCGGCTTTCATACGGGACGTCGATCGTATAGCTGCCGCCGTGGGGCAACGTCGAAGCCTGAAGGCTGGTGGGCTGCTTGTGCTGGCTGACGTACACTCCGCCGGCGCAGATCACGCGGGCCACCTCGCGATAGACCGCGCCAATGTCGGGCACGTAGCAGGTGCTAACCGGATGGATGACCGCGTCGAAACTGGCCGGCGCGAACATGGACAGATCGTCCATCGACGTCTCGACAATCTGCAAGTCGATGCCCCGCTCCTCGGCCACCTGGCGATCGAGGGCGAGCATGGCCGCGCTGATGTCGACGACGGTCACGATCGCGCCGGCCGCGGCATAGAGGGCGCTTTGCTGGCCGCCGCCGCTGGCCAGGCACAACAGCCGCTTGCCCCGCACGTCACCGAGCCAGCGACCATCGATGTGCGAGTGGGCTTGGCCGACCATCTCGTCATCGACCGGACGCGTGAACCGCGCGCGTTGCTCGACGCGCTCGTTCCAAGCGCGGCGGTTATGTTCGTGAGCGGCGGAGTAAGCAGGTCGGTCGAGCATGGGGGATGGAAAGTTGCTGGTTGCTGGTTGAAAAGAAGTTGCTAGTTGTTGGTTCCTAGTTGCTAGAGAAGGCAATTTCTTATTCACCACTTTTAAGCGACGTTTGGAAACCCGACTAGACGATCGAGCGGTCGGCGGGTTCCTTCTTCACTAGCAACTAGGAACCAACAACTAGCAACCTTTCCTCACGGACTCTGATACGGGTTGCCGGTCTCTTGCCGAACGTAGCCGGCACCTGGGTCGCGCGAGCTATCGAGCAGGGCCAGCACGTTTGGGCGGTTCAAAAAGTAGAGCGTGAGGACGGGATAAATCAGCGAAATCGGCACTGTGAGAATGCTGGCGATCAGCGAGAACCACTCGCTGAACCGCAGGTTTGAATCGTCGATCGTGCCAGCGTGCTGTGCCAAGGGAAGCCAAAACAAGGGAAGATAGCTCACCGCGTATATGGCGGCCGTGCTAATGTCGCACCAGGCGACGCCGATTGACCAGCGACGGCCCCACGCACGCTCTTTCAGCAGCCCAACGCCCGCGACAATGAGCACCAACGACGCCACCAAGCCCACTGCAACTCCCAGCCCGCTAACCAAGGTGAGCACGGAGCTTTCACGCATCAGTTGCGTGCTGTATTCGGTGCCACCACTCATCCCCATCAAGAACAACCATAACACGCTTGTCACAGCGCTCAGCAGCCCCAGCGCCCCCCAGAGCAGATTCAACAGACCGAACACGAGTGGAATGGAGCTTTTTGACATGGGGGCAAACGGGGGCTAGGGGCTCGATTGATCAGCAGGTTCCTTCTTCACTAGCAACTAGGAACCAGCAACTCGCAACTTCTCCTCACGGACTCTGATACGGATTACCGGTTTCTGGTCGGGCGTAGCCAGCGCCGGGGTCGCGCGCGCCTTCGAGCGTGGCGATCACATTGGGCCGGGTCAGAAAGTAGAGGGCGCAGACCGGAAAGATCAGGGCGATGAAGATGCCGATGATGCCGCCAAAGATGCCACCGATCAGGCCAAAGCGTTGAGCGCGGTCCTCGACGGTTTGGGCATGTTCATAGAGGGGCACCCAAAACAGGGGGGTATAGAGGACCAGCGTCAGCACCGTTTTGGCGATGTCGTACCAGGCCACGCCGATCGTCACCCGGCGTCCCCAGTCGCGCATCTGGAACAGCCCCACGCCGGCGGCCAACAGCGCGATCGACGCCAACAGCGACAACACCGGTACGGTGATGCCGAACACGCGCAGCACGGCGCTCGCGCGCATGATTTTGATCGACGGGTCATTCTTCAACACGTCCCAAAAGAACAGGCTGGCAATACCGACCGCCGCCCCCAACAACCCCAACAGTCCCATCACGATGTTCAACGCCCCAAAGACCGTGGGGATAACCGACTTACTGGATGGCTGCAGCTGATCCATGGTGTTGCCCGTTGCGTTCTTGGAATGCCTGTCGGCGGCGAATCTGCCGATCTTGGCCCACTTTAGACCAGCGTAAAGTCCGCTGCCAGTCGCGCTTTCTGGCGCGCGGCGAGGGCCCGCCGGGACTTTTCCGCGATTTCATCGCACCAGAAAAAAACTCCCAGGGGGTGAGCCCCCTGGGCTTGGGCTGCGCCGCTCGAAAGTCTCGACTCAACCTTTGCAATAAAAACGTCGCAGCTTCGCCCGACAACCCAATTGCGAGTTGTTCACAATCCCTTTACGCTATGCGAACCAAACAACGGGGGGAGTTCGTTGCCGACGGGGCCTAGCGCTGGGTCGGCGACGCGGGGGGCTCGGGCAGTTTGCGTCGAGGACGACGCAGCGCGGCCTTCCCGGGGATTGTGCCCCATCCTCCGGTACTCGCATCGAACCACGCATCCGACACCTGCCGATCATCAGAGGAGTTTCCATGAAAGCGCTCGTGGCTAGGACTGTTTCCCGACTTTGGCCTGCGGTCGCCCCCCAGAAGACGACCGCTCAACCGCCAAGTCGTTCGATCGAGCGCGGCGCGCTCTCGCGCGCCGCCTGGCTGGCCGCGGCGGTGTTTGGAACGTGGCTCGCGGCCGGCGCCTCGTTCGCCGGCGAAGCCGATCTAGCCATTCCCGACTTGCACGCCGGCCGATTCTTCACCAGCCCGGGCGACCCGAACAGCGGCATCTCGGCTTGGAACCTGTTGCTGTACGGCGCGTTCGTCATCTGCGGCACGCTGGGCATCAGCCTCTTTCTGCGCAAGCAGATCCACGCCCTGCCAGCCCACAAGTCGATGCTCGACGTGGCGGAAGTGATTTTTCAAACCTGCAAGACCTACCTGCTGCAACAAGGCAAGTTCTTGTTGATGTTGTGGGCGTTGATCGCCTGTGCCATGACTTATTACTTGCTGGGGTTCAGCCACGAAGAGGGACCGCCGAAGCCCGGCGCCATCAGCCCCCTGACCACGGTCGCGCTGGTGCTGCTGTTCTCGGTGGTGGGCATGGGCGGCTCGTTCTGGGTGGCCTGGTACGGCATTCGCGTCAACACCTACGCCAACTGCCGGACGGCGTTCGCTTCGCTCAAGGGCGAGCCTTGGGACGTGGTGAACATTCCATTGCGGGCCGGCATGTCGGTGGGTTTGTTTCTGATTTCGCTCGAACTGGTGATGATGGTCATCATCTTGCTGTTCGTGCCGCGCGAAATTGTCGGCTACTGCTTTCTGGGCTTTGCCATCGGCGAGTCGCTGGGGGCGTCGGCCTTGCGCATTGCCGGCGGTATTTTCACCAAGATCGCCGACATTGGCTCGGACCTGATGAAGATCGTCTTCAACGTCAAGGAAGACGACCCGCGCAATCCGGGCGTGATCGCCGACTGCACCGGTGACAACGCCGGCGACAGCGTCGGCCCCACGGCCGACGGTTTTGAGACTTACGGCGTGACCGGCGTGGCGCTGATTTCGTTCATCACCCTGGCGGTCACCGAAAAGGCGGCCGGCCCCGGCTACCTCGACCTGCAATCGAAGCTCATCGTGTGGATCTTCGCCATGCGATTCCTGATGGACTTCATGTCGGGCGTGTCGTACTTCATCAATCAGGCGATCTCCGAGAAGAAGTACCGCGGCCTGAAGGAATTTGACTTTGAACAGCCGCTGACCCGGTTGATCTGGATTGCCTCGATCCTGTGCATCAGCACGTCCTATGGGATGAGTTGGCTGCTGATTCGGGATCTGAGCGTCAACGGCGTGGCCCAGACGGAACTGTGGTGGCAATTGGCCACCATTATCAGTTGCGGCACCTTGGCCGCCGTGCTGATTCCCGAATTGACCAAGGCTTTCACCAGCTCGCACTCGAAGCACGTCAAGGAAATTGTCACGGCCAGCCGCGAAGGCGGCGCGTCGCTGACGATTCTCTCGGGCATCGTGGCGGGCAACTTCAGTGCCTATTGGATGGGCATGCTGATCACCGGCCTGATGGGTGGCGCTTACTTCGTCAGCTTGCAGGGGCTGAACGATCTGATGATGGTTGAACTCATGCAGGGGCAGCCCCTGGTGGGCGTCGGCTCCATCTTCGCCTTCGGCCTGGTGGCCTTCGGCTTCTTGTGCATGGGTCCGGTGAACATCGCGGTCGACAGCTACGGCCCGGTGACCGACAACGCCCAGTCGGTGTTCGAACTGGCCCAGACCGAGCACATTCCCGGCATCAGCGAAGAGATCAAGCGCGACTTCGGCTTTGTGCCGAACTTTGAACAAGGGAAGCATTACCTCGAAGCGAACGACTCGGCCGGCAATACGTTCAAAGCCACGGCCAAGCCGGTGCTCATCGGCACCGCCGTCGTCGGCGCGACGACGATGATCTTCTCGATCATCCTGCTGCTGGGCAAAGCCGGCATGTTGCACCTGAGCCTGACCGACGCGCCTGTCTTGCTCGGCTTTATGTGCGGCGGCGCCGTCGTGTTCTGGTTCTCGGGCGCTTCGATGCAGGCGGTGACCACCGGTGCGTACAGCGCGGTCGAGTACATCAAGCGGAACATGAACCTCGACAAGAAAGAAGCCGACATCAACGACTCGATCACCGTCGTGCGCATCTGCACCCAGTACGCCCAGAAGGGCATGTGGAACATCTTCATCGCCCTAATGACCATCACGCTGGCGTTCGCGTTCTTCGACCCGAACTTCTTCGTCGCTTACCTGATTTCGATCGCGGTGTTTGGCTTGTTCCAGGCCATTTACATGGCCAATGCCGGCGGCTCGTGGGACAACGCCAAGAAGCTGGTCGAAGTCGATTTGCGCGAAAAGGGGACGCCACTCCACGCCGCCACGGTCATCGGCGACACGGTCGGCGATCCGTTCAAGGACACCACCTCGGTGGCCTTGAACCCGATTATCAAGTTCTCGACGTTGTTCGGGCTGCTGGCGGTGGAGATCGCGGTCAAGACCAAGCAGGCCACCGAGCACGCCAACGCGGCCGCTCCCGACTCGGTCAAGGATTACATTCCCTATGTCGGCGTGTTGATGCTGGCAATCGCGATGGTCTTCGTCTGGCGCTCGTTCTACTCGATGCGAATTCCAGAGAAGACGTAAAAGAGCGATTAGCGGTTAGCTATTAGCGATTAGACAAAAGAGAAAGACGTCACACCCAAGCCCAGGGGGCTGTCGCGGATCAACCATCGCCACCGAGCGGCTGCGCATCGTCGCCAGTTTGCCGCTGGAAAGTCCCCTTGCTAGACTGGCGAAACTGCAAATCTCGCAGGAGTGGGACAAGGGGGGCGAGTCGCGTTGTCGGTCGCCGGCCCCCAGGTGGGTCCGAGGCTTATGACGCCCGAAGAAATAGCGCGCCAGAAGATCGACCAGCAGCTTGAACAGGCTGGCTGGATCGTGCAGTCACGCCCCGACATGAACATCGCGGCGGGCCTGGGGGTGGCCATTCGGGAGTTCCCCCTCAAAACCGGCTTCGCTGACTACCTGCTCTATGCCGATGCCCGCGCCATCGGCGTCGTCGAGGCCAAGCCCGAAGGCCACCCGCTCACCGGCGTCGAGACACAGTCCAGCAAATACGTCGATGGGCTGCCGAAGGGGCTGCCCCATTACCACCTGCCGCTCCCCTTTGCCTACGAATCGACGGGCACGGCAACTCAGTTCACCAATGCGCTCGAACCCAACGCGCGCAGCCGCCCAGTCTTCACGTTCCACCGGCCCGAAGAACTGATCCGGCTCGCCAAGCTCGACGACCAGGTTCGCACGCTGCTGCGCAACATGCCGCCCCTCGTAGACGCGGCTTCCAGCCGCGTTGCCCCCGACGCAATGCTCGTAGACGCGGCTTCTAGCCGCGTTGCCCCCGACGCAACTACGCGGCTAGAAGCCGCGTCTACACAACTCTGGCGCGTGCAGATCGACAGCATCAACAACCTCGAAGCCTCGCTGGCCGAGAACCGACCGCGCTCGCTGATCCAAATGGCCACCGGCAGCGGCAAGACGTTCACCGCCGTCAACTTCTGCTACCGGCTTATCAAGTTCGCCAAGGCCAAGCGCATCCTGTTCCTGGTCGACCGCAATAACCTGGGCAAGCAGACGCTCAACGAGTTCCAGCAATTCGTCAGCCCCCTCAACAGCTACAAGCTCACCGAGGAATACTCCGTCCAGCAATTGAAGCGGAACACCATCGACCCCGCCGCCAAGGTCTGCATCACGACCATCCAGCGGCTCTACTCGATGCTCAAGGGCGAGGAAGAATACCTCGAGGAAAACGAGGAAGGCTCGCTATTCGAGGCGGATGTAGACGCGGCTTCCAGCCGCGTTGAAAGCGGCAGGATGCCGCTTCTACGCGAGCCGCTGCCCGTCGTCTACAACGCCAAGATTCCCATCGAGACGTTCGATTTCATCGTGGTCGATGAATGCCACCGCAGCATCTACAACATCTGGCGGCAGGTGCTCGACTACTTCGACGCTTTCTTGATCGGGCTGACGGCCACCCCCACGACCCAGACCATCGGCTTCTTCAACGGCAACCTGGTGCAAGATTATTCGCACGAACAAGCCGTCGTCGATGGCGTCAACGTCGGCTACGACGTGTATCGCATCGAAACGAAGATCACGGCCCAGGGGGCGAAGCTCGTCAAGGAACCAGGCATCTTTACTCCGCTTCGTGATCGGCGCACCAAGCAGCGAAAGTACAAGGAACTCGACGACGACCTGACCTACACGGCCAACCAGCTTGACCGCGACGTGGTGGCCGAGAACCAAATCCGCCTCGTCGTCCGCACGTTTAAGGACAAGCTCCCCGAAATTTTTCCGGGCCGCACCGAAGTCCCCAAGACGCTGATCTTCGCCAAGACCGACCTGCACGCCGAAGACGTGGTGCGAATCGTCCGCGAGGAATTCGGCAAGGGGAACGACTTCTGCCAGAAGATCACGTCGAAAAGCACCGGCAAGAAACCCGAAGAACTTTTGGCCGACTTTCGCAACTCGTACAATCCCCGCATCGCCGTCACCGTGGACATGATCGCCACCGGGACCGACGTGAAGCCGCTCGAATGCCTGGTTTTCATGCGGAACATCCGGTCGCTCTCCTACTTCGAGCAGATGAAAGGGCGCGGCTGCCGCGTCGTCGATCCCGACGTGCTGCAAAGCGTCACCCCCGACGCCAAGCACAAGACGCACTTCGTCATTATTGATGCCGTCGGTGTCTGCGAAGAGGAAAAATCGGCTACCAAGCCCCTCGACCGTCAACCCTCGGTCCCGCTCGACAAACTGTTGAACTTCGTGGCCGCGGGTGCCGCCGATCCCGACGTGGTTTCCACGCTGGCGTCACGATTGGCCCGGCTCGAACGACAACTCGACGGAGATCAGCAGGTTCGCATCGAGCAAGCCGCTGGCGGCAAGGACTTGGCCACCCTGAGCGCCGACCTGCTACATAGCATCGACGCCGACGAAACCGTAGCAGCGGCATCCTGCCGCTTTCACCCAGCACTGCAAGATTCCGCGTCCCTGATCGGCTATTTCGATCCGGCGGAACCGCTCGCGAATCTCGACGGCAATTTACCGCATTGGCGGCAGGAAGGAGCAACGTACTTCGTTACCTTTCGTCTGGCCGACAGTTTGCCGCAAGACAAACTTGCCCTTTGGATCGCTGAACGCGAAGCGTGGCTCGCTCAACATCCCGAGCCTCATTCACCTGAAACCAGGCGGGAATACCATCGGCGATTTTCCGCACGCATTCAAGGTTGGCTCGACGCCGGCTACGGAGCCTGCTCGCTCGCCCGCGGGGACGTGCGCCAAATCGTGGTTGACGCCCTCTTGCACTTCCAATCCCAACGCTATGAGTTGCGGTCCTGGGTGGTCATGCCCAATCATGTCCATGTCGTGCTAACTCCCCTGGCCGGTCACGAATTGTCGAGCATTCTCCACTCTTGGAAATCATTTACGGCAAAGCAAATCAACGCGCTGCTCCAACAACAGGGACAGTTCTGGCAGAAGGAATCGTTTGATCATATCGTTCGCTCGCCCGACGCGCTCCAACGCATCGAACTCTATATCCAGAACAACCCCGTGGGGTTGGCTGACGACACGTACACCTTGTCGAGCGACCTGGCCATGCGGCGGGACGCCGCATCTACTTGGGAACCCAGCGAACAGCAGGTTGCCCAAGTGGAACAAGAGCGCATGCGCGCCGCGCTCAAGCCGTTCCTCAACCCCAAGCTGCGCAACATGATCCTCGGCGCCAAGCAGGCGCTCGAACAGGTGATCGACGAACAAACGCCCGATCAACTCCTGCGGGCGGGCTTCGACGCGGCGGCGCTCGAAAAAGCCAAGTCGATGCTCACCAGCTTTCGCCAGTTCATCGAAGACAACAAGGACGAGATCGAGGCGCTCCAGGTCTTGTACAGCCAGCCCTACCGCGCGGGCCTGCGCTTCCGGCACGTCAAGGAACTAGCCGCCAAGCTCAACCAGCCGCCGTTCTTCGTCGATCCTGCGCGACCTGAATCGCTCTCGCGCCTCTGGCAAGCATTCGAACTCGTAGACGCGGCTTCCAGCCCCGTTATCGTAGATGCGGCTTCCAGCCGCATTCAGGACCAACAATTAAAGCAACAAGTAGACGCGGCTTCCAGCCGCATTGAAAATCCGCCCGATCCGGCTTCCAGCCGCATTCAGAACCAACAATTAAAGCGGCAGGATGCCGCTTCTACGACGAGCCGCAAGCTGATGCTGGTCGATGTGATCGCCCTGGTGCGGCACGCCATTCACCCCGACACGCCGCTGGCGCCGGTCGGCATGACCGTCGAGCAGCGGTATCAGACGTGGCTGAGCGAAAAGCAGTCGGCGGGCGTCACGTTCACCGCCGATCAGCGCCGCTGGCTCGACGCGATCAAGGACCACATCGCCAGCAGCCTCGCCATCGAACAAGACGATCTCGAAGAAGTGCCGTTCAACACCATCGGCGGCTTGGGCCGCGCGTATGAACTGTTTGGCGACAAGCTCTCCGGCATCCTCGATGAACTCAACCTGAGGTTGGCGGCATGAGCGAATCGAATGGATTGCCGAAAGGATGGGCAAACGCTTTGCTTGAGCAGGTCGTGGTTGTTCGAGACGATCTACGCCAGCCTGTCAACTCGGATGAGCGTGCTACACGGCCCGGTCCCTATCCATATTATGGTGCGACTGGACAAGTCGGTTGGATCGACAATTACCTTATGGATGGCGAATTCATTTTGCTTGGGGAAGATGGCGCTCCCTTTTTTGATCCGACCAAGCCAAAAGCATATCGGGTGCAAGGAAAGTCGTGGGTCAATAATCACGCGCATGTTCTCCACGGTATGAATGGCGTCCTAGACAACCGTTATTTGCTTCATGCCCTGAATTGCACGGACTATCGACCATTTGCCAATGGAACGACTCGACTAAAACTTACTCAAGGAGCCATGCGGAAAATCCCGCTTTGCATAGCTCCACTCAACGAGCAGAATCGAATCGTTGCCAAAATCGAAGAACTGTTCTCCGATCTCGATGCCGGGGTGGCGGCGCTCGAACGGGCCAAGGCGAATCTCAAGCGTTACCGCGCCGCCGTTCTGAAAGCGGCGGTCGAAGGCAAGCTAACCGCCGCCTGGCGCGCCCAGCACCATCACCATCACGTAGACGCGGCTTCCAGCCGCGTTTCCAGCGACCAACCAACGCGGCAGGATGCCGCGTCTACTACTACTGTCGAACCGGCGTCGAAGCTGCTCGAACGCATCCTGATCGAGCGCCGCCAGAAGTGGGAAGCCGACCAACTCGCCAAGTTCGCGCAAGCAGACGCGACGTCTCGCCGCGTTCAAGAAAAGCGGCAAGATGCCGCTTCTACGAAGAAGAAACCCCCAAAGAACTGGAAGGCCAAATACGTCGAGCCAGCCCCACCCGACACAACCGACCTGCCAGAACTCCCCGCAAGCTGGTGCTGGGCGAGTGTGCAACAACTCGGCCAAGTTCAACTTGGCCGTCAACGCTCGCCAAAGAACCGGAGCAACAAGTATCCGACGAAATACATTCGAGCCGCCAATCTAACCGAAGCAGGGTTGGATTTGTCAGATGTTCTCGACATGGAGTTCATTCCGCGAGAAATGGAGACGTATCGCCTTCATCCTGGCGACATTCTTCTTTCAGAAGCATCGGGGAGTCCCGATCAGGTGGGGAAACCTGTCTTATGGAACGGCGAGATCGAGGACTGCTGTTTTCAGAATACGGTGATCCGTCTTCGTCCAGAGGGGATTCCAAGCGAGTATCCATTGACGGTCTTTCGTCATTACTACCGAAGCAAGCTCTTTGCCAAAGTTTCTGCTGGGGTGGGGATCAACCATTTGAGCGCGGCGAAGTTTTCCGTTTTGCCCTTCCCGCTAGTGCCGATTGATGAACAAAAGCAAATCGTCATCGAGGTCGAGGCACACCTTTCGTTGATCACCGCCGCCGAAAAGCAGATCGAAGCCAACCTGCTCCGCGCCTCTCGCCTGCGGCAAAGCATCCTCAAGCGAGCCTTCGAGGGAAAGCTCGTCCCCCAAGACCCGAACGACGAACCCGCGAGCGCGATTTTAGTAGACGCGGCGTCCCGCCGCGTTTCCGACAAGCCGCGAAACGCATCGCCTGCGCGAACAGTTCAGATACCAGAAACACAAATACCCAGAAAAAAACCTAGCAGAAAGCGGCGAAACGCATCGTCCGCGAGAACAGTTCAGATACCACCAACACAAATACCCAGAAAAAAACCTGGCAGAAAGCGGCGAAACGCATCGTCCGCGAGAACAGTTCAGATACCACCAACACAAATACCCAGAAAAAAACCTGGCAGAAAGCGGCAAGATGCCGCTTCTACGTGAGAGCATGAGTTCTGATTCCCAAAACATCGTCAACAAAGCCTGGAACTTCGCGCATGTGCTGCGCGACGATGGCCTTTCGTACCTGGCCTACACCGAGCAGATCACCTTTCTGCTCTTTCTCAAGATGGCCGACGAGCAGACCAAGCCACCCTATAACCGCGCGCCCATCGTGCCGCCGAAGTATGGCTGGGAAAGCCTGCTCAAGCGCGAGGGGGACGAACTCGAAGCCCACTATCGGCACATCCTCGAAGAACTTGGCAAGCAGCCCGGCATGCTGGGCGAAATCTTCAAGAAGGCCCGACCCGAAATCCAGAACCCGGCCACGCTGCGCCGGTTGATCGTCGATCTGATCGACGTGGAAAAGTGGTCGAGCATGGACGCCGACGTGAAGGGGGACATTTACGAAGGGCTGCTCGCCAAGAGCGCGGCGGAAAGCCCGAAGGGCGCGGGCCAGTATTTCACGCCGCGCGAACTCATCAAAGGAATCGTCGATTGCGTGCAGCCGACCGCCGACGACACGGTTTGCGACCCAGCGGCGGGAACGGGCGGCTTTCTGCTGAACGCCTACGATTACGTCGCCAAGCATCAGGGCCGGTCGCTCGACAAGGACCAGAAGAAGCACCTGCGGACCAAGTTCGTGAGAGGCTGGGAGTTGGTGCCGAACACGGCGCGGCTCTGCATTATGAACCTGTACCTGCACGGCATCGACGGTGGCGTAGACGCGACTTCCAGCCGCGTTTCCGAGATGCCCACAAAGCGCGTAGACGCGACTTCTAGTCGCGTTGCAGAGACGCCTGCCAAGCGGCAAGATGCCGCTTCTACTTCTACGTGTCCGATCAGGTCGGGCGTCGATAGCTTGGCGAGCGATCCGGACGAGCGGTTCAGCGTGGTGCTGACCAATCCGCCGTTCGGCAAGAAAAGCAGCATCGCCGTCGTGAACGAGGCGGGCGATCTCGAAAAGGAAGACCAGTCCTACGAGCGGCAGGATTTCTGGACCTCGACCAAGAACAAGCAGTTGAACTTTTTGCAGCACGTCAAAACGCTGCTCAAGGTCAACGGGCGCTGCGCCATCGTGGTGCCGGACAACGTGCTGTTCGAGGGAGGCGCGGGCGAAACCGTGCGCCGCAACCTGCTCAAGCAGTGCGATGTGCATACCCTGTTGCGACTGCCAACCGGCATCTTCTACGCCCAAGGCGTGAAGGCCAACGTGCTGTTCTTCGACGCCAAGCCCGCCCAGGAAAAGCCCTGGACCAAGACCCTCTGGGTCTACGATCTGCGCACGAACATGCACTTCACGCAGAAGACCAATCCAATTCAACGCGCGGACCTCGACGAGTTCGTGGCCTGCTACAAGCCCGCCAGCCGGCAGCGCCGCAAGGCGACCTGGGACGCCGAGAAGAATCCCGAAGGGCGCTGGCGCTCGTATGACTACGAAGACCTGATGAAGCGTGACAAGGCGAACCTCGACATTTTCTGGCTCAAGGATCAGAGCCTCGAAGACTCCGACGATCTGCCCGACCCGGATGTACTGGCCCAGGAAATCGCGGACGATTTGCAGACCGCGCTGGAACAGTTCACGGCCATCGCGGAAAAAGTGAATGCCACGGACCACTGACCCACTAGCCTCTAGCCCCTAACCCCCAGCCCCTCTTTTCCCCATGCCCGTCGCCAAACTACCTGCTCGCCAAGACGTTAAGACCCAAGACACCTGGGATCTCACGCTGCTATTCCCCGACGATGCCGCCTGGGAAAAGGCGTTCACGCGCTGGGAAAAGCGCGCCGCCGGCTTCGCCAAGTTCCAGGGGCACTTGGGGGACGGCCCCCAGGCGCTGGCCGCCTGCTTGAAGTACGACCTCGACACCGACCGGGCCGGCGAGCGGATCGGCGGCTATGCGTTCCTCAAGTCGGCCGAGGACACCGCCAACAGCACGTACCAGGGGATGACCGCGCGGTTTCGCGGCGCCAGCAGCCGGCTGGGCCAGGCGGCGGCGTACCTTCGCCCCGAGATTCTGGCGCTGCCGGCGGCCAAGTTGAAGAAGTATTTGGCGTCGACCGAACTCAAGCCCTACCGGCTGCTGCTCGAGCGGATCATCCGCTACCAGCCCCACACACTGACGCCCGGCGAGGAAAAGCTGTTGGCCATGCAGGGCGAGATGGCCTCGGCCGCGGGCCAGGCCTTTCGCCAGTTGAACGACGCCGACTTGAAGTTCGGCACGGTCAAGAACGAGAAGGGGCAAACCGTCGAGCTGTCGCACGCTTCGTTCTCGGCCCTGTTGCACTCGCCGTCGCGCGACGTGCGGCGCACCGCGTTCGAGCAGTACTACGCCCAGTTCGCGGCGCACGAAAACACGCTGGCCGCCACGCTGGCTGGCTCGATCCATCGGGACGTTTACTACGCCCAGGCGCGGAACCATGCGAGCGCCCTGGCCGCGGCTCTGTTCCCCGACAAGGTGCCAGCCAAGGTCTATGACAATCTGATCGGCAGCATCCACCGCTACTTGCCGTCGCTGCACAAGTATTACGAGCTGCGGCGGCGCAAGATGAAGCTCCGCGACATCCACCACTACGACACCTACGTGCCGATCTTGTCGGAGTTGGAAACGCATTATCCCTGGGACCGCGCGGTCGACGTGGTGATCGAAGCCTTGCAGCCGTTGGGAGCGGAGTACAACGCGGCCCTGGCGGCGGGCCTGCGCGGGCGCTGGTGCGATCGCTACGAGAATCGCGGCAAGCAAAGCGGCGCGTTCAGCAGCGGTTCGTTCGACGGCGAGCCGTACATCTTGATGAACTATCAGGCCAACGTCCTGGATCACGTCTTTACGCTGGCGCACGAAGCGGGCCACTCGATGCACTCGTACTACTCGGCCCGGTCGCAGCCGTTTCAGTACTACGACTACACGATCTTCGTGGCCGAAGTGGCCAGCACGTTCAACGAACAGTTGCTGATGAAGCACCTGGTGGCCCACGCCCGCGACGACCGGCAGCGGGCGTTCCTGATCAATCGCGAGATCGATTCGATCCGCGGCACGATCTTTCGCCAGACGATGTTCGCCGAGTTCGAGAAGCTGACCCACGCCCTGGCCGAAGCGCACCAGCCGCTGACGCTCGGCTCGTTCCGCCAAGTCTATCGCCAGTTGCTCGACCAGTACTTCGGCCCCAAGTTCGCGATCGACGATGTCTTGTCGCTCGAATGCTTCCGCATCCCGCACTTCTATCGGGCCTTCTACGTCTATAAATACGCCACCGGCTTGTCGGCGGCGATCGCTTTGGCGGAGCGCGTCACCCAGGGTGGCAAGAGCGAGCTGAACGACTACTTGAACTTTCTGCGCGGCGGCTGCTCGAAGGATCCGCTTGATTTGCTACGTGGCGCCGGCGTCGACATGGAACAACCCCACGCCGTCGATACGGCGCTGGCGCGGTTTGACCATCTGGTCGACGAGCTTGATTCGTTGCTCTAGCTTCGGATGGCACGGCCGCTCGTCGGCCGTGTTGCGCGAGCAACAAGAAAAACGTGCGACCGGGCCGAGAAACGTCTTCTTGTCGCTGACGCGACCCAGCCGCAAGCGGCTGGGCCACCCCCGTGGCTGCTTGGCTCCGGCCCGTTGCATCCCTCTCGTCGCCTGCCCAGAATACCGAACAGCGACCGTTACGCCCCCACTCCCCCACCCCGCAACACCCCCACTTCCGCCCGGAGCATCGCCATGGAACTCGGTCTGGTCACGTACATGTGGGGCGCCAATTGGGATCTCCCCACGGTCATCAAGAATTGCCAGCTCACCGGCTTCAAGGGCGTGGAACTCCGCTCGGGACACAAGCACGGCGTCGAGCCCACCCTGTCAGCCGACGAGCGCCGCGAAGTGGCCAAGCGTTTCGCCGACAGCGGCGTCGACCTGGTCGGGCTCGGCAGCGCGTGCGAGTACCACTCGGCCGATCCCGCCGTGGTCAAGCAGAACATCGAGCTGACCAAGGAGTTCGTGGTGCTGTGCCACGACTGTGGTGGCGGCGGCGTGAAGGTCCGCCCCAACGGCTTGCCCAAGGACGTGCCGGTCGAAAAGACGCTCGAGCAGATCGGCCGCGCCATGAACGAAGTCGCTACGTTCGCCGCCGGCTACGGCGTGCAGATTCGCCTTGAGGTACACGGGGCCGGCACGCAAGAAGTGCCGAACATCAAGACGATCATGGACGTCGCCACCCACCCCAACGCGACCGTTTGCTGGAACTGCAACCCGACCGATCTGAACGGCAAGGGGCTCCAGCACAACTTCGACCTGGTCAAGGATCGGCTGGGGACGATTCACATCCACGACCTGATCACCAGCTACCCCTGGCAGCCGCTGTTCGACTTGTTGAACGGGGTGAAGTTCAAAGGCTGGACGCTGGTCGAGGAAGGCAAACAGACCGAAGACCCGATTCGCGTGATGCAGTACTACCGGCTGCTGTGGGAACGGATGGTTGGTTAGGAGCAACTAGCGATTAGCGACTAGCAATTAGAAACAGGCATCAATTCCTGATCGCAATTGCCTTATCTAATCGCTCGTTGCTAATCGCTCGCGAAGCGCAGCACAGCGCGAGGGGATCGACGCCGGCTTGGGCAACTGATGATCTCCCGCGGTGGGTTGCACGGCCAGTGCGATGAACCGCGGGCCGGGCTGTGACAGGCAACCGGGGAGCGCAAGGCGGAAGTCTTCCACGTCGCGTGGGGCAATCACGTTCGTCCAGCCCGCCCCGCGAGCCAGCGCCGCGAAGTCGACGTGCGCCACCGAGCCGGCCGTCGTCTGCCCACCGGTTACTTCGTAGATGCCGTTGTCCAGCACGACCAGCGTGTAATTCGCCGCCCGCGCCGCGGCAATCGTGACCAGACAGCCCAAGTTCATCAACAGCGAACCGTCGCCGTTCAGGACGATCACCTCGCGCTGGGGCTGCGCGAGCGCCAGGCCCAAGCCGAGCAAAGGCCCCTGCCCCATCGCCGACGGCAGGTATTGAAAGTCGAGCGGGTGCTGCGACAGCCGAGGCCACTCGCGGGCGGCCCCCATCGACGCCACGACGATCTGTTCACCGCGCACCGCGGCCAACACGGCCAGCGCTTGCTCAACCGGCATCCTGCTCGTGACGTTCAACGTGCTGGCTCCGCGCGGGTTAAAGGGTTCACCGCATCCGCGGCAGCAACTGGCCGACGTCACCGTGGACTTCGCCGGTCTGGCGCACCACCAAGGCCGAGCCGGGGGCCCAGAAGCGAATCACGCCGGAGCCTCCTTGCACATCCCAGCTTGCCGGCTGGATCGTCTCTTCAATCAAGTCAGCCAAGTCCTGGCCGTAGGTCGCCGGCTGTTGATTCGGCAGGCCGCCGACACCTCCGGCGCCCGGGGCAAGTTGCTGGGCGAAGACCGGCGCGATGGCCCCGGCCGCTTTGACATTCGCCGCCGGCTGCATATTCACAGGTGCGCCAGCTTTGATGGGGACAGCGGCACGCAGCGCCTGGCCCGCTCGTTGCAGCCGGCTGCGCAGCGCCAAACGCAGACCATCGCGCTGGGCCTTGGGCAACGACTGATCGGCTTGCACCCGTTGATACAGGTCGAGCATCTGGCGGACCAGCGCCTCGTCAGTCGTCGCGCCAGCTTGAGCCGCCTTGCGCAAAGCCGCGCGCACCGTAGTCTCCAAAGCTTTGCCCACGAGTGTGGGCGCTTCGACGGGTTTATCGACCAAGGCAGAATCAGCCGCGGGCGAATCACCGTTCGACGCCGGCTCGTCGGCCCACGCCGGCAACGCCACCGCTACCGCCACTATGCCAACCCCAACGCCCAAGAACCAACAGCTTGCACGCATGGCGAATCCCTCCTCACCACGGTCACACCAAGGGAACCGTCTTACCCAGCAAGGCTGCCGTGCGGCAACCCCACAAGGTTTTGACGCCCAGATCCCGTCCCTGGTTCCCGCGATTTCTCGGCCAATCTGCGCTGGCGGCAAACCGTCTTAGCGCGAACCGGTCGAGTTCGGCTTGTAAAACGTGCCGGTGATGGTCACGTTCAAACGCCCCTGGTTGTCGCTGCCGTCGGCGTCGTACATGCCCAAGTACAGCTTGCCGTTCTTCTCGGCCTTGCCTTCATAGCTGCCGCCGACCAGGAACGGCTTGATTTCCTTGGACTGGCCGTCGTCGATATAGCCGATCAGCGCCCCCATGTTGAATTCCTTGAGGTCTTCGGGAATCTCGATCCCGTCGGCGTTGGTCTCGGCGGTCAGTCGGAAGGTCCATTTCCCGTCCGCCTTGATGCGGAACGGCTTCCCTTCGGCCACGATTACGCCGGTGTCATGCCAGCCCTTGGTCGACTGGATGTCCATCTGCTTCTTTTCGGCGCCGGCTTGCTTTTCGAACAGCTTTTCCATCGCTTCCTTCGCGCCCGGATAGGTCGGCACCAGCCGTACGATTTCCGAGTAGCAGACGCGGGCCTTCTCGAGCTCGTTGTTCTTTTCGTACTCCTTGGCTAGCTTTTCGGCGTCGAGCACGAACTTGCGATGCACTTCGAGCAGCCGCTTGTCGTCCGGCAGCTTGACTTCCTCTTCCTGGCGGTTGCGGTTGTTCCCTTGGCGTTGTCCTTGGCCTTGGCGGTTATTGTTGTTATTGCCAGGACGAGCTTGTTGAGCCCACAAGTCGCTCGCCGTCAACTGAGCCGCCACAACTGCCAGCGCCAAAATCCCGATGCGTTTCATCGCCTCGCTCCGCTTGTTCGATAAATGTGATGGATCGTCGGCCGACCGCTTTGCCTGCCGTGCTTCGAGACGTCAGCGTACGGTCACAGCCTCGGGCATCGGCAACCTGTTCCGGAAGTTGCCGCCCGGCTCCCCCTTGTAGCGTGCCGACCGGAAAGGCCGCTGGCAGCGCGGAAAAGTCTAAGCCTTTCCATTTAACCGCTTTGGGGCACGCCGGGCAAGCAAAATCATCAGGTTCCCCGCCGCGGCTTTCCGCCGGTCGAGACTGGGCCGACGCGGAGCCTTGCCTGTCGGACGCCGTGCCCCGATACTTCCTACGGTTCGCCACCTGTTGCCTTTCCGACCGCCGCGTCATCGAGTCCCCTGCCATGTCACTTTTTGCCGCCAGCGAGGACCAGAATCGCCGGCGGGCTCAACCGTTGGCGGCGCGGATGCGCCCCCTCTCGCTCGATGAATTCGCCGGCCAACAACACTTACTCGGCCCGGGAAAGCTGCTGAACCGGCTGCTCAAGGCCGATCGGCTGGGCTCGGTGATTTTCTATGGCCCGCCCGGCACCGGCAAAACCACGCTGGCACGATTGCTGGCCTCGGCCAGCCGCAGCTACTTTGTGCAACTCAACGCGGTAACTTCCGGCGTCAAGGAGCTGCGCGAGGTACTCGAGCAAGCCCGCGACCGACTGGCCGCCGAGGGGCGCAAGACGCTCCTCTTTGTCGATGAGATCCACCGCTTCAACAAGTCACAGCAAGACGTGCTGCTGCCCGATGTCGAAGACGGCAGCGTGATCCTCGTCGGCGCGACGACGCAGAATCCGTTCTTTGCCATCAACAGCGCGCTGGTCAGCCGCAGCCGCGTGTTCCAGTTTCAGCCTCTTTCACCCGACGACGTGCGCGGCCTGATCCGTCGCGCCTTGGCCGACAAGCAGCGCGGCTTGGGCCAGATACCCGTCCACCTGCACGACGACGCGCTCGAATTCCTGGTCGAGTCGAGCGACGGCGACGCCCGCCGCGCCCTGTCGGCCCTGGAAGTCGGCGTGCTGTCGAGCGACGAACGCCCCGTCGAGCTGACCCGCGCGCTGGCCGAGGAATCGGTGCAGCGCAAGGCGATTGAATATGACCCGACCGGCGACACGCACTACGACTGCGCCAGCGCGCTGATCAAGAGCATCCGCGGCAGCGATCCCGACGCGGCGATCTATTGGCTGGCCCGGATGCTCGAAGGAGGCGAAGACGTGCGCTTTCTGGCGCGGCGGATCGTCATCCTGGCCAGCGAGGACGTCGGCAATGCCGACCCGCACGCCCTGCCGTTGGCGGTGGCGGCCATGCAAGCGACCGAGTTCGTCGGCCTGCCCGAGTGTCAACTGACGCTGGCCCAGGCGGTGGCGTACCTGGCCTGCGCGCCCAAGTCGAACGCGGCCACGGTGGCGATCGGCGAAGCCCGCTCGGACATCGCCAACCAGCGCGTGCTACCGGTGCCGGTCCATCTGCGCGACAAGCATTACGACGGGGCCAAGCGACTTGGTCACGGCGCGGGCTATGAATACTCGCACGACGCGCCCGACGCGGTCTCGGCCCAGGACTACCTGGGCGTCGATCGCGAATACTACCGCCCGGTGTCACGCGGCTTTGAAAAGGAACTGGCCGAACGCCTAACGGCCATCCGCGCAAAACTCCGCACCGGCAAGGAGGCCGAGCGCAGCGCCACAGCGGAAGAACAATCGACCACGACGACACAACGAACACGACGTAAGGAATGATAAGAAAACGACCTTTCGCCTTTACGTCGTGCCCGTCGTGTCGTCGTGGTCGAACTCCTCTGAATCACAGATAAATGATGATGGCGGCAAAGCCAGCACGGGTGTTTTGACACGGCTTGTGCGCGCGACTTATACTGTGGCCTTCCGCCTGGGCCGCGATCTGTGGCCCCGCGCAACATCACCAACCTGCAAGGTCTTCGCAATGTACGACTACAACTCCGTGTGTGACGATTTCTACGTCAACATGAACCTCAGCACGGAGATGGAGTTGCCGCACACTCGCGAGACCGTGTTGCACTTTTTCGAGCGCATCCAAAAGACGTTTCCCACCATGCGGAATTTCTATTGCCGCGAGAAGGGAGACTTTGTCCTCGAAGAAGACAAGGATCACGGCCACTACCGCTGGGCCACGATCGAACACCGCCGGCTCTGCTCGGGGCACGTGAACCCCACGTCGATCGAGTCGGCCCTCGAGCAGCATAAGCTGGTGCTCGACATGGCGCCGTACATGCTGTCGGTCAGCCCGCTGGATTGCGAGGCGCTCGACCTGCTGTTCGGCTTCGACTTCACTTATCGCGGCAACCAGAATCAAATCGTGGCCGAGGCGCTCGGCTTTGGTCCGGCCTTTGACCGCTTGCACGAAGTGCCCGGCGCGACGGTGCTGAACTACGAGCCGACGATCACGCTGGCGCTCGACGAAGAGTGCCGCACGCAGTGCCGATTGTCGATCGAGACGCGCACCAACGCCTATCAGGTGCGAACCGGCGAATTCCCCGAGGAACAACTAAGCGTCTACCTGACCGCGCGGCAGTACGGTAGCCTGGGCCCCGACACCACGTTCGGCGACACGCTCGACAAGCTGGCCCGCATCTGCCACGAAATGGTCGACAACTACGTCATCGACCAGGTTCTCCGCCCCCTGGCCCGCGCGATTACGATGAAGTAATTGGCACGCGGCCACACGCACTTTCGCCGCCACAGTCACGCGCGAGCCGCCATATAAACCCTTCTCCCTTCGGGAGAAGGTGGCGGCGGTAGCCGACGGATGAGGGTCACGCATCAGGCTGGTGTTGTACTCGAATCAGCGTTGCCCCTCATCCGGCCTTCGGCCACCTTCTCCCCGAGGGAGAAGGGTTCGGGCCGCGTCGATGCCGGTAGTTGCCACACGGCCCAGTCACAGTCATTTTTCACCCCACCGCGCGAACCGGATATAATTCCCTCGGCACTTAGCAGTCGAATACTAGCGCAATCGAATATCAACCCAGTCGAACATCAACGGCACACGCTCGTGGGGGATGTCATGGCGGTTCGGTTCACGCGGTTTGCCTCGAACATCGGCGCCGAAAGCGCCTTCAGCGTCCTGGCCGTCGCCAAAAAGCTCAAAGCGGCCGGCAAGCGAGTGGTCGAACTCGAAATCGGCGACAGCCCCTTCCCGTCGACCCCGGCCGCCAAGCAAGCCGGCATCGCCGCGATCGAAAACGACGAGACGCACTACTGCCCCAGCCTGGGGACGCCCGAGCTGCGCGCCGCGGCCGCCCGCTATCTGCAGCGCGAGCATCGCATCGCGGTCGACGCCACGCAAATCGTCGTCGCGCCGGGGGCCAAGCCGTTCGAGCAGTTCTTCTGTGAAGCGTTTCTCGAAGCCGGCGACGACGTGCTGGTCTTCACTCCTTGCTTTCCCACGTACGCGCCGAACCTGGCGCGACGCGAGGCCAACCCCTGGTACGCGCCGCTGCGCGTCGAGAACGAGTTCCGCCCGCGGGCCGATGACGTGGCCCGCTTCTTGCGCGAAGCGAAACGGCCGCGCGGCATCTTTCTGAACTTCCCGCACAATCCGACGGGCGGTGTGGCCACGGCGGACGACTTGCGAGCGATTGCCGATCTGATTCGCGGCCGCGACGTGGTCGTCTTTAGCGACGAGCCATACGACCAGATGGTCTGGCGCGGGCGGCACGAATCGCTGCTGGCCCAGCACGGCATGCTCGACCAGTGCGTGGCCGCGTACACCTTCAGCAAGTCGTACAGCATGAGCGGCTGGCGGCTGGGCTTTGCGGCGTCGAGCACAGCCGTAATCGACACGCTGGGCAAGTTGTTGAACACGACGTTGTCGTGCGTGGCGCCGTTGGTCCAGCGGGCCGGCGCGGCCGCGCTCGACCACGACACCGTGCCCCGCGACGCGATGATGGCCGAGTTCCGCAAGAAGATGGAGCTGCTGGCTGGCCGGCTCGATCAGGTGCCGGGCTTCAAGTGTCCGTTTCCGGCGGCGACGTTCTATGCGTTCGCATCAGTGGCCGAGGTGTGCAACCGGCTGGGCATCACTTCGCACGGGCTGGCGATGTTCCTGCTGGAAGCGGCCGACGACGCGTTCGGCGTGGCGTGCCTGGGAGGCGAGTGCTTCGGTGCCGGCGGCGAAGGATTCATTCGTTTCAGTTGCGCCGAACCCGACGCGGCCTTGGAAGAAGCCGTCGCGTTCATTACCCAAGCGATCACACGCACCGACCGCGTGAGGAACTACGTGGCCAGCCACGAGCAGTATCGGTTGACGCAGCCCTACGCGACGACGTAGCGGTGTGGCTCCATAACGGCGGTGCCTCCAAGGAGCCGGGGACGTAAACACCCCTCCCTTGCAGGGAGGGGCTGGGGGAGGGTCAACGCGTCGCGCGGCAACAACGTTTCAACGTTTCAATCCGACCGGCGCGCGTTAAGATGCCAGCGAGCGAACCACGCCAAGTCCGGGGCCCATCATGCGCCGCAAACCAAACAATCGCCAAGGCAACGTCCGCACGAGCGTGATCGTGGCGGTGATTTGCATTCTGCTATTGCTCGCGATCATCGCCACCCCAATCCTGTCGGAAATCGGACAGAAATCCGTTGCCAAAAAAAATCGGTGCGCAGGCCGCATGCGCGACATTGGCACAGCGATGCTTCAATATGAAGTCGACAATCGCGCCTACCCGGGCTATCGCAATGTCCTGCTGATGACGAACGACGCATCGTACGTCGACCCGGATAACGGAGAAGGTGGTGTTACTTGGTTTGTGCCAGTACTGTCCGGCTGAGGATTTC
>JAFEBQ010000020.1 GCA_018242585.1 Planctomycetota bacterium | reverse complement strand
GGCGGCGTTTCAAGCGGAGTGGAACAAGTTTGCCGGCGAGAACGACCCGACGCCGAAGCTGACGACCCGGCGGGCGGATCAACCGGCGCCGAAGAAGCCCGACGTCAAGAAACCGGAAGAGAAGAAGCCTAACACGAAACAGCCGGCGGCCGCGAAGTAGTCCGATCGTCGCCGATGGGGCGGAGCGAATTGCTTGACGCGCTTCGCAACGCCGCGGAGCGTCATGGAGATGGATTGCGATGCCCGGTCCGCTGAGAAAGCTTCCGCTCGTTCCGGTCGCCTGCGGGTGTCTTCTCCTCACGCCGGTCTGGATCTTCGCGGCCGACTCGCTCTTCAACGCGCTCAAGCCGAAGAGCGGCGGCGCGCAGTCGACCGTTTCGATGGCGGGAGGCTTGTTGGCCGGCGGAGCGGGCTTGCTGTCGGGCGTCGACGACATCGTGCCGACGCTGGAGCTGCTTGTTCCGAACGGCTTCACGGACACTGAGGCGAAGGAACGTGCCGGGCTCGAGAAACTGCGGGCCATGGCGGAAGCGCGAGCGCGTGCCGCGCCGCCGCCGGACGCGAAGTCGCCCGAAGCTCCAGTGCCTCTCGCACTGCCTCAGGGAACGCCCGCGACTTCGCCGACGCCGAGTGCGACGGCGGAAACCTCCGCGGCGAGCGGGGAGTCGCGAGCGGAGGCGCAGACGTTCATGATCCTGCTGCAGATCAGCTCGGAACGACGGCGCGTCTTTTCGGAATTGCCTGAAGACGATACGGTCGCGACGCTGGCGGCCATCCGCGAGTACCACGACTTCAAGATCGACAAGTTCGAAAAGATCGCTCGACTCCACGACGGCGTCGCACGGAAATTCGTCGACGGGCTGATCGTCCATTACCGAGCGCAGAAGGTCATGCAGATCGCATTCTTGGAAGCGCAGATGGAATGGTTGAACGTCTTGACCTACGAACGCAAGCCGACTCGCGAAGAGCTTGCGAGGCGAATCGAAATCGCCGAAGCGCTCGTGGCCGCGACGCAGGAGTATCACACTTGGTCGGAGAACCTGCCCGGATTGCTTGATCGGATCGAAAGCGAACCTCCGGAAAACCCGCAGACGGCGGAGATGCTGCGGCGCGTGGTCAGCTCATTTCAAGAAGAAAACGAAGCGCAAGTGGCGCTGCTCAATGTCAACTACGATGTCGCGCAAACGTCGGTCCGAATGCTGAAGTTCCTCCGCACGAACTATCAGGACTGGAAGGTCGTCGGCACCTTGCCGACGTTCGACGACGACAGGCTTGAGTCGCAGTTCGACGACCTTATGGCGACGCTCAAGAACCACTTGGACGTAGCGGCTGAGTTGGAAGAGGCTGCGCTGCGGCGCGCGAAGAGCTAAAGCATCTCGCCTGCCGGCCGCGGCGGCGCGAAACCGCCGTGCGCGATCGATCGGGGCGAAGTGCATCGGCGGCGGTCGTTTCGTCGGGAGGTGCGGGCGAGCGCCCGAAAAGATCGTCTAACGGTTGGAATCGGCCTGTGGAGCGGGATTTTCCGCCGCCGCGACGTCTCGCCGGTAATTGCTCGGCGGCGCAGGGGCCGATGACAACCTAAGGTTGCGCCACCATGTATCGCACGGCGGCGAGCCCGCACCGCACGACCGGTGCGAGCGGAAAAGATTAATTATTCGGAAACGGCCGATCGATCGGGCGCGGCTGCTTAGAATGTTGAGTTCGTCGTCGCGCGCCGCGAAGCGCTCGTCGCCTGCATCCCCTCGGCGGACGGGAATCGCGCGGCGGCGACATTCGGATTTCGGTTCGGAGGAGTTCGAGTTCCCGTGTTTCGTCAGTTATCGGAAGCCTTCGACGCTCATCGCGCGCTCGTCGCCGCCGTCGTCGCCGCGGCGACGGCCGTCGCGGCGTACGGCGTTTATCGCCTGGAGTACGACGACGTCCCGCGCGGGACGTTTCGCTCCGACGATACCGACTTCGTGCGCCTCGAAGAAGCCTTTCGCGACTTCGGCGCCGACGACCTCGACTGCGTCTTCCTCGTCGAAGCCGACGACATCTTCGCGCCGAACAACATCGCCTCGCTCCGCCGTTTCACCGCGGAACTGGGCGGCATCGGTTATCACGACGGCACGACTCCGCACGGCGTGCAAAGCGTGCAGACGCTCGCCGATATCCAAACGTTCGCCAAACGCAACGACGGCAAGCTGATCGGCTTGATCTTCAAACCGATTCCCGAAACTCCGTATTCGATCCTGCCCAAGGAGAACGAGCAGGGGAAGATGCCGACCGCGGAGGAATGCCGCAAGGCTCGCGACTTCGCGCTCAAGCACCCGCTCGCGCCGCAGTTGATCTCGCCCGACGCTCGAGCCACGCTCGTCATCGCCCGGCTGCACGGCGAGGACTTGCCGATCCGCGAGATCTCGCCGTTCATCGCCGACATGCGCCGGCTGATCGAGAAGATGGAGCACACCAGCGCGTTGAAGATTCGCCTGACCGGACTCGCGCCGATCCGCACGGAGATCTATGAGTCGGTCCAATACGAAAGCACGCGGTTCGTCTGGGTCGGCGGGTTGCTGGCCGTGGCGATGGCCACTTGGATGTTCCGCCGCCTCGCGGCCGTGGCGATCGTGTGCGGCTCGGCGCTGGTCGGCGCGGTTTGGACGATCGGCGCGATGGGCCTTTTCGGCGAGAAGATGAACATCCTCACGACGGTGCTGCCGACGTTGGTGCTCGTCGTCGGCTTCACGGACGCCGTGCATCTGATGATCGACATTCGTCGCGAGCGGGCGCTCGGCGTGTCGCCGCGAATCGCTTCGCGCGATGCGCTGCGGCATCTCGGTTTGGCTTGCTTGCTCTGTTCGTTGACGACGGCCGTCGGGTTCGGTTCGCTGGCCGTGGCGAGGATCGAGATCATTCAACACTTCGGCGTGATCTGCGGACTCGGCGCGGTGCTGGCGCTCGTCGCCGTGCTGACGCTCACGCCGCTGCTGTCCGGCACGCGATTGGGTTTGTACGTGCAATCGGCGGCCGAAGTCGATCTGCCGGAGCGGCTCGCCGCGTCGATGCTGCCGCTGGTGCGGTGGATCGTCGCGCATCGTCGGCCCACGGCCGCGGCCGGCATCGCCGTCAGCCTGGCGATGAGTTACTCGCTGTTTCATCTCACGCCGAGCAATCAGGCGACCGAATCGTTGCCCGAGAGTCGGCCGTCGTTTCAAGCGATCTATGCGCTCGATCGGCTGTTCGGCGGCTCGACGTCGGCCATGATCCTCGTCGATTGGGACGAGCGGCTTGCCGGCAAGGAGTACTATGAGTTCACGCCCGAGACGCTGCGCGCACTCGACGCGGCGCAGTCGTTCGCGGCGACGGTGCCCGGGGTGCGGAATCCGGTGTCGCTGACCAATGTGGTCCGCGCGTTGCCGAAGAACAACGGAAACGAATTGCTCGATCAGGCGCAGGCGTTGCACTTTTTGAAGCCCGAGCATATTTCGCCTTACGCACGACAAGATCTGCGCCGGGCCGTGATTCGCCTTCGCCTGCAAGAAGCCACCAGCAACGAACACTTGAAGACCTACGACGAACTCCGCGCCGGCCTCGCGCGGCTCGAAGCCGAACATCCGGGCGTGCGATTTCATCTGACCGGCACGGCGGTGCTCGCTTCGCGCAATCTCAATCAGATGATCGCCGACTTGGCCGCGAGCCTCGGCTCGGCGGCGGCGGTCATCTTCGTCGTGATGACGTTCGGCTTCCGCAGCCTCCGGCTCGGCGTGATCAGCATCATTCCGAATCTGTTTCCGATGGTCGTCACCGCGACGGCGCTGGTTCTCACCGATCGTCCGCTGCAGATGACGAGCGTGATCGTGTTCAGCATTTGTCTCGGCATCGCCGTCGACGATACGATCCACTTCATCAACCGTTTCCAGCGGGAACTGAGGCTCGACGGCGACATCGACGCCGCGATCATCCGGAGTTATCGGGCCGTGGGTTCGGCGATGATTATGACCAGCGTCGTGCTGATCGCCGGCTTCGGCAGCCTGCAGATCAGCGAAATGCCGACGACGCGGCTCTTCTCCGGGCTCAGCGTGCTGACGATCTTCGCGGCGCTCATCGGCGACCTAGTCATCCTACCGGCGATGCTGGCCTGCTTCATGCCGACGCCGAAGACATTCGACGCCGCGACGGCCGATGTCGGCGCGGAGCCGACTGCGGAAGCGGCGCAACGGTAGCAAGCGATTGGCCAACTATTTCGGCGGATGGATGTAAAACGAAGCGCTAGTTTGCGCGGCTTCCAAGCCCGCCGCTTTCCGGGCCGCTGAGACGACGGCTGGAACTTCCGCTTCGTTGAACAACGACAGCCCCGCAGATTTTCCCAAGGCGAGGAGCGCCGGCAGGTCGCCGTACTTCACGATTCCGGGTAGAAAGTCGGCGTGGAGGTAGTCGGTGAGCTTCGCGAAGCGGAAGCCGTCGGTGTCGATCACGGCGTGTTGGATCACACCTTCGTCGCATTGCGCTAGGGCCGCCGCCGCCCATAGCCCTCCACCGTAGGTTCCCCGAAGGTAGATTCTCTCAGGCTTTTCGTGATGTGCCCGAGCGTGTGCGATCACCATCAGGATATCGTGCACGCGTTGCGCGAAGAGCGGCGAATTGTAACCGTAGGTGAAGCCCGCGAACAGACGCGGATTCGGCACGCGTCGGTTCGCGTTCGCCGGAAAGCCTTCGGTCGTGTGCGTGCCGATTCCGATCGGATCTAGAGTCGCGATCGCCGTGCCATGTTCGATGTCGATCGCGGAGCTCGCGAACAATTTCCCGTTCTCATCCGTAAGACCGGCAGCGCCGCGACCGTATATGTGAATGCCGAGCCACTTGTTCCATTTCTTCGGATAGTAATAGCGCACGACCACAGCCTCGCCGCGCGCTTTGTCGGTCAGCACGCAATGATATTCGATGTACTTGCCGTGATCCTTCTCCAACAGGTTCTCTTGCTCGATCTTGCCGATGTCGCTCAGGCGGCGGCCGATGATCACGTCGACCGCGCCGCCGACGACTTCGCGGTACTTCTTGAGCGAGGCCGCATCGGTCGGCGTGAGGGCTGCGATCTGCTTGTCGCTCGCGGCGGTGATCTTCTTTAACAGGTCGCGCTCGTGTGCGTCGCCGCCGGCCGGCTTCGGGTGCTTCTCGTTCCACACGGTCAGTTCCGGAATCGTCAGCGGCACGATATCTCCTTCGACGATCGGCAGCTTCGCTTCCAGCTTCAGGTGCTTATTGAAGAACTCGTACATCGCCGCGCGGCTGACGTAGTTGTAGTTGTGGGGGAACTGAATGAAGGGATACGCTTCGACGTTCGCTTCGTTCCCCATGAGCTTGTAGAGACCCTTCAGTTCGGGATACCCCTTGGTCATGATCTCCTTCGTCCAGTCGTTGGCGGCGATGCAGGCCATCGGACGTGGGGCGAAGAGGCCGGCGAGTTCGATGTTGCCGGTGCCGACACGGAGCAGGCTCGCGTTCTCACAGGTGCAGCCCCCTTGCATCGCGGTCGACACCATCACGGCCGGCACGATCACGGTCGGCCGGTCGTCGACCGCCGCGAGGAGAAACGTCTGCGTGCCGCCGCCGCTCGCGCCGGTGACGCCGATCCGCGACGAGTCGACGTCGTCCAAGCCGCAGATGAAGTCGAGCGCGCGGATCGAGTTCCACGTTTGCAGACCCATCAGCGATTGGGCTCGCGCCTCCGCTTGCGGACTATAAAGACCCCAGTTCTCCGCGGTCTCCATCGCCGGGCGCTTCTCGCCGTAGCGATGGGCGAGGTCGAACGAGAGCTGCGTCGCGTCGGAGTACCCTTCCATGTCGTAAATCAACACGATGCAACCGAGCTTCGCCAACTGGGCGCACTTGGCTTGCAGGAAGAAGCGGCCGGCGTTCATGTACTTCTCCGCGCCGGTTTTAATTTGCGCCGCGACGGCCGCTTCGCCGGCGTCGTGGAAGCGAGCGTCTTTCCAGTGGCCATGCGGACAGAGAACGACCGGCCGTTTGCCGGTGAAACCCTTCGGCTTGAACAAGCTGCCGCAAACGTAATGGCCCGGCACGCTCTCGAAGAAGACGCGCCAGACGGTGTAGCCATCGCGCTCGACCGGCGAATGCACGACGGCATTGAGCGGCGTCTTCTCCGGCATCGGCCAAACCCCTTGGCTCACGGCGACCTGCATCTTCACAAACTCGGCGCGCTTCTTCCACTGAGCGACGTCGGTCGGCACGGTGAAGGGGAAGTAGCCGTTGAGATCCTTGAGCGGCTGGAAGCGGACGTCTTGGATCGGCGTGGCCTTCTTGTCTTCCGCACGTGCTTGTTCGACGGGCAAGACGAAAGCGCTCGACGCGAGCAACGCGGCGACGAAGAAACGGCGAAGAAGCAGCGACATCGAAGAATCTCCAAACAGGGAGAGCGTGAGGCAGGGGGACCGCGGCGGCGGCGTCGGGGCAGGTGAATTCAGTCGGGCGTATCGTAACCGTCGGCCGGGCCGATTGCCAGCATTTAGGCCTGTTGCCTGAAGAAAGTAGCAGGCACGTGGAGCGTGCCTGCTACTTTGTCGGCTTGCTTGGAATGTCGTATCCGGCCACGATGGAGTGCTCGCTGGGTCGTCGTTGTGCGGAACACAGATTAAGGAACTTCGTGATGAGTTCGGCCGTTCGATTGATGTCAGTCGCGCTGTTGTTGCTCTCGGGTACGGCGGCGTTGGGGCAACAAAGCTCGGCAACCGAGAAGCCGGCTGGCGGCGTCGAGAAGCCGGCGGAGCAGGGGGCGGAGTCGACCAACGGGCTGCGCGTGTTCGTTTGCGGCCATAGTTTTCATACGTTTATCGCTCGACATCTCGCCGATATGGCGAAAGATGCCGGCCTCACCGAACACGAAACGCTCGGCGCGCAATTCCTCGGCGGCTCCAGCGTGAAGCAGCACTGGGACCTAGCGGCCGAGAAGGACAAAGTGAAACCGGCGATCGAGACCGGCAAGGTCGACGTGCTGACCCTGTCGCCGAATTGGTACGTGCCCGACCCGGCGATCGCGCAGTTCACGGAGCTGGCGCTGAAGCACAACCCGAAGGTGCGGGTTGTGGTCCAGTTGTCGTGGGCGGCGTTCGACTCCGACGGCTTCAAGCCGCGGATCACCGACAACGCAGAGCGCGACGAAAAGAAGCTCACCGACATCGAGCACTTGCTCGATCTGTTCTACTTGGTGCTGGAGACGCAAGTGAAGCAGATCAACGCGAAGCACGGCCGACAAGTCGTCGCGCTTGCGCCGGTCGGCACGGCGGTGGTGAAGCTCCGCGAGAAGGTGATCGCCGGCGACGCCCCCGGCATCAAGAAGCAATCGGAGTTGTTCACCGACCCGATCGGCCACGCGAAGCTACCGATCGTCGCGCTCTGCAGCTACGTAAACTACGCCACCATCTACGGCAAGAGCCCGGTCGGCCTGAAGAGCTTCATCGACAAGAAAGACCCGAACTCCCCGAAGCTGCAGCAGCTGCTGCAAGAGATCGCCTGGGAGACGGTGACGGGTTATGGACCGAGCGGGGTGAGGAAGTAGCGGCAAGTTGCAAGCGACAAGTCTCTGAGGCGAGCGGCCGGTGTGAGCCGGCCGGTCACTGCGCAGCGGGAGTGCGCTACATCTTGCCGCCGATTGCAAACTTCACGCGGCATTTCACGTAGATCGTTCGGGTCGGGCGTTGGAGTTCTCGCTCTTCCGTGGGTTCGAATGCGGCACCGGCACCAGCCGCTGGCCCCGCCATCATGATTGCGCCGTAACCGAATCGAGAGGAGTCCCCGCCCCAATCTTCGTCGCCGGAGAAGCCGGAGTTGCGTTTCGTCTGTCCGCCTTCTTCCACGGAGATCGGTTTGCCTAGTTCGCAGCCCATCGCCGCGGCGAGGCGTTCCGCTTTCTGCTTTGCATCGGCGAAGGCGTTTGCGAGTACCAAAGCATCGGAGTCGTCGGTGCTTTCGAACTCCGGCTGTCGCATGTCGACGGCGATCGTCTTTCGCTCTTTGTTGCGCGATTGAATCGGTTCCAGTTGTTCTAAAGCTCGATTCAGCCGCGAAAAGTCAGCGACCTTGAGGATGATGCGCCGCGAAGCAGTCTGTCCGACCTTCTTTTTCCAATACCAGGGTTGGTGTAGATCGGTGCCGCCTTCGACGATCTCTTCGTCGGTGATCTTCGCGTCTCGCAGCGCTGCGAGCACCTCGCCGGCAAGTTCCGAAAGCTCGCGAAACGCCGTCTCGTCCTTTGCGGCGCGGACTTCCAAATTCAGCGCTGCTACGAATTTCGACGCCGCCTCCACGAACTTTCCTTCACCGATGACTTCGATGTAGCGTTTCATAAAAGGCGACTCGACGGACGTGAATCTGGTTCTACTTGGACTCTACACGGACAAGCACGACACGCAGAGAGTTCGGACCAAAATGCGCTGCGATATGACCGGCCGGCCGACACCGGCCGTTCGCCTCAGACAATCCCTCCGGCACTTGCCACTTGCCACTTGTTACTTCTTCAAATGCTGCTCAAAAAACGCATAGATCACCGCGGCCGCTTCCGGCGTCGGGCGGTGCATCGGGCGGTTGGTCATTGCCGCTAGGTTTTCTTTGCCGAGCAGTTTGTTCACCGCGATCAGGTGATTTAGCGCACGCCAGTTGCGCGGCGGGTCTTCGCTGCCGCCGGAGTCGAGCATCGGGCGGCCGGCCATCAGGGCGTGGAGTTCCAGCATTTCGCGGCTGTTGTTTTCGTAGAGCGTTTTGTAGAGACCGGTCCGCGGCTTGTCGGCGTTGGGGATGCCGCGCGGGCGTTTCTCTCCTTCGGCCCAGCCGAGGTACCACGGCTCCCAATAGTTGACGCTGCCGTTGGTCTCGTCGAACACGATCCCCGGATCGACCCACACGGCGCAGGCGAACCGCTGGTCGAGACACGAGCCGAACATCGTCCACTTGCCGCCGTAGCTGTGCCCGACGCCGCCGATGCGCTTCGGATCGACGTTCGGCATCTGCGCCAGTGCGGTGTGGCAGTTGGAGGCGACGGAGGCGAGGTACCCGAGCGGCTGGAGTTTGAGTTTGTCGCCGATGTCGACGAGAAGTTTGCGCACATCGGCCGTGGGTTCTTCGAGCGTGCCGGGCGTGGCGATCGAGAGGGTGACGAAGCCGCGCCGCGTCAGTTGCACGCCGAAGTCGATCGCGCCGATGGTGTCGGGCTTGCCCAGGCCGATGCTGGATTGCGGTTCGTAGAAAGGGATGAAGACGGCGGGGAAGGGGCCGGGGCCGTCGGGGGTGAGGAGATAGCCGTCTGCGAGGCGACCGTCGGGGCCGACTTCGACATGAACGTGTTGCTGCGTGAAGTTCTCGCGGCGCGTCTTGTCGAGATACACGACCTTCGGCTTCTCGATGAGCTTCGGTTTGCCACCCATCAGCTTCCACCACTTCGCCTCGATCTCGGCACGGCGGGCCGGCCACTCGGCGGCGGAGGCAACGCGCGTGCCGTCGTCGCGTTCGAGCGGCGAGCGGTAGTTGCCGAAGTCGCCCGTGTATTCGGCAGGCGGCTTGCAGTGCGGTGCGAGAAGTTGCCAAGCCTTGTCGTCGGCGCGGAGCGCTGATGAAGCAGCCGAGGCAGCGGCGGCAAGTAGAGCGAAGAAAACGAAGCGGCGGCGCATGAGGTGAGATCTCCGCAGGGAGAGAAGCGTCTGGGGCAGGGGGACGGCGACGCATTATGCGACGCGTCGACGCGCGGGTCCACCTTTTTCAGCCAAGAACGCATTCAACAAAGACGGCCGGCCTTCGCTCGGCGGAAGCGAAGACCGGCCGCGGCAAACGTCGATGTCCGTTCATCTCCACAAGCGAGATGAGTTAGTAATCTACCTGCAAACGGGTGACGAATAAGTCGGCGTCGCTGTGCCCGCGCACTTTGTTATCCAGCATCGCGTGGATCCAGTTGAACTGAACCTTCGTGTATGCGTTGAGGAACCAAGTGAGCCCGAGGGTGGTGTCGTAGAGCGTGCCGTTTCCGGCGTTGCTCGTACCACCGAGATAATACGGGTTGAGGTTCGTCGGATTGTTGAGGCTGACATACGACCAGCGGGCGGCGACTTCCCAAGCGCCCCAACCATAGAAGCCGCGATGTCCCTTCGTCAGCGAAAAGAAGTCGGCATAAGGGATGATCTTGCCGAGCGTGCCGGTCTTCTTGTCGTAGATGCGATGCTCTCCGGTGAGGCGATATGCGGCTTGGGTGTAGGCGCCCGCATAGCCGATCGGTCCGACTTCGCTATCGACGACCGTGGCCATGACCTCGCTGGTGAACCCGAAGGCGCCGGCTTGATACACGGTTTCCAAGCCGTAGATGTTGAAGCTGTCGGCACGGTACCGGCCGGTGTCGACGAAGATCGGCGTCGAGGCGAATGCCGACCCGAACGGCTGTGAAACTTCCGTGTTGCCGATCGGTCCGAACTCCGGTGTCGTGCGGGCCTGATAGAACGGGATGCTGGTGGTGCTTCCCGCGGCCGTGTTGGCCGTGAGCCGACTGTAGTCGAATGAGCCGCCGACGTGCCAGACGTAACGATCGCCCGCGTGCTCGTCGTAATAGAGAAGTTGCGTGGCACGGGTGGAGAATGAATAGCCACCCATGTCGCCGATGTCGGTGGCAAAGCGATCGTCGCCGAGCGGGGCGTTGTTGAAGCCGCCCGTCTTAAACACACTGGCGGCCCAGGTGCGGGTCTGTTCTTCGTTAGAGTTGTAACTCATCACGCCGACGCGACGGAACGGTACGAACGCCAAGAACGGCAGCGATCGTTCGAGAAACGTCAGGTTGCGGAACCCGGTGAGGGCATCGACGCTGAACGGCTGGCAATACTGGCCGCCGCGAATCGTGCCGAGGACAGGCAAATTCATCTGCTCAACCCAGACATCGAAGAAGCTGGGATGGCCGGCCGTGGCGAAATCGAACTCGAACATGTAGTTCGTAAACTCGGCGACCTTGCCGACGAACGCGAACCGAGCGCGACGGAAGCCGACGCCGTCTTGGGCATTGCCGACCGTGGCGATGCTGTTCGCGTCTTGGTTGAACCAAGAGCCGTCGAGTTGCGTGAAGCCGGTGATTTTCGCGGAAGGGAATTCGGAAGCCGCTTTCTTTTCAGCTTCCTTCTTGTCCGCGTCGTCGCGCTTCTTCAGCTTGCCTTCGACGTCGGCCAGCCGGGTCTCCATCTTCTTGACGTAGTCTTCGATGCTGCCCGGCGGTGGTGCGGCACTCGGTTGCAGGTGAGAGGCCAGATCGATCGGCTGATCGACGCTCGGAGACTGCGGCGCCGGCGCATCGTATGGCGATGCGAAGAAAGCCGGCGCGGCGGCGGTGGGAGGCGGAACCGTGGGCGAAAGATCGGGAACCGGTGCGGTGGACGGCGACGTCGACGCGGAGTTCTGAGCGAACGGATCAATCGGAATGAGAGCCTGCGTTTGGGCTTGGCTCGTAGCGGCCGGCGAAAACGCCGCGAAAAGAAATATGAACAGAAGACCTCGGCTTCGTAGCCGTCGGTGGAAAGTACTCAGGCTTCGTCTCACAGCGATCCTATCGCCGCGAGGGCACTGGCCTTCCATTGCCGTTTCCTCCAGTTATTGAAAGTGATTGCCGGACCGTCGGAAAGAGTCCCCCTGCTGTGTCGTGGTGTCGGGGATGATCCATCGATGGAATCGACATTTTCCGCATCAGAAGCGGTGGAAAAATCGCTGCAAATGCGCGAAAAGTTAAAATCGATCCAATCCGAATTTGCATACGTAAGTTTTTCCGCCGCATCGCTTTAAAGCGGCGTCGAGAATCGTGACGAGGTGTGTTCCGTCAAGCATTGAAACGCCGAATGCCGGCAGCGCTAGATGCTGTACTCCGGCAAGAAAACCCGCACGCGTCGCGGGGCGACGAACACGGTTTCCCCTTCTTGCAGGTTCAGCTCGGCGTAACGATCCGGCGTGAGCTCGACATGGATCGCCGAGCCGAAGTCGAGCGAGGTGCCGTAGATCTTCGCCACCGAACCGGTCGGATTCACGCGCTCGACGGTGATCCGGATCGCCTGTTCGCTCACGGCATAGCGCTCGATGTCGAGCTCGTGCGGACGAACATAAACTTTCGCGTCGCGCGATTCGCCGTGCGGGTAGTCGGGATACTCGACTTCCATTCCGCCCCACGACGCCTTGCCGTTCTGGACGCGGCCGCTGAAGACATTCACGTTCCCCAGGAAGTCCATCACGAACGGATTGGCCGGCTGCTCGAACACTTGCTGCGGCGTGCCGACTTGCTCGATCGTGCCGTGGTTCATCACCACCACGCGGTCGGCGACCTCGAACGCCTCTTCCTGGTCGTGGGTGACAAAGACCGTGGTCATGCCGATTTCGTCGTGCAGCCGGCGGAGCCACTGGCGCAGTTCTTGCCGCACCTTGGCGTCGAGCGCGCCGAACGGCTCGTCCAACAGCAGCACCGATGGCTGGATGGCCAAGGCCCGGGCCAGCGCCACGCGCTGGCGCTGGCCGCCGGAAAGCTGTGACGGGACGCGCTGCTCGAAACCTGCTAGGCGGATCAGGTGCAACAAAGTCTCGACGCGGCGACGGATTTCGGCTTTGGCGATCTTGCGCACGCGCAGGCCGAAGGCGATGTTCTCGAACACCGTCATGTGCCGGAACAGGGCGTAGTGCTGGAACACGAACCCCACGTTCCGGTCGCGCGCCGACCGACGGGTGACGTCTTGGTCTTGATAGAGCACGGTCCCCGCGTCGGCCGTCTCGAGCCCGGCGATGATCCGCAGCAAGGTCGTCTTACCCGAGCCCGACGGTCCCAGCAGCGCGGTCAGCGACCCGTGCGGGATTTCCAGGCTCACGTTGTCCAAGGCCGTGAATTTGCTGAAGCGCTTGGTGAGTTGTGTGACGCGGATACTCATGCTTCGCTCTCGATTCCTTTCAGGCTGGCCGACTCGGCCAGTTCGCGACGTGTCTGACGTTCGAGTCCCAACTTGATCACCAGCGTGACCAACGCCAGCAGCGTCAGCACCGACGCCACGGCGAACGAGCCGGGATTGTTGTATTCCTGGAACAGCTTCTCGACCCGCAGGGGCATGGTGTCGGTTCGGCCGGCGATGTGTCCCGAGACGACGTACACCGCGCCAAACTCACCCATCGCCCGGGCGTTGCACAGAATCAGCCCGTACAGCAGCCCCCAGCGAATGTTGGGCAACGTAACCATGCGGAACAGTTGCCAGGCGTTGGCCCCCAGGCTGACCGCGGCCACTTCTTCCTCATCGCCGATCGCTTCCATCACCGGGATCAACTCGCGCGCCACGAACGGCAAGGTGACGAACATAGTGGCCAAGATCAGGCCCGGCAGCGCGAAGACGACCTTGATGTCATGCTCGCGCAGCCACGCGCCCAGGTAACCTTGCAGGCCAAAGATCAACAACAGCATCAGCCCCGCCACGACCGGCGAGACCGAGAAGGGCAAGTCGATGAGCGCCGTCAGGAATGTCCGGCCGGGGAAGCGAAACCGGGCGATGGCCCAAGCCGCCGCCACGCCAAACACCGTGTTGGCCACCACCGCCACCGGAGCGACGATCAGCGTCAGCAGGATGGCGTGCCGGGTATCGCGAGCTTGCTGGCTGCTGCCGAACAGATTGTCGGCGTACGTGTGCCAGCCGTCGCTGAGTGCCTGGTAAAAGACGTGAACAACCGGAACGACGATCAGCACGCCGACGACGCCGAGCGCGAGCGCGATCAGCGCGTAACGCACCCACCAGGGGTCGTTACGCGCGGCCGAGCCGCGCCCGCCGGTGTACGCCAGGCTTTTGCTAGGTTGCATGGCCAAGGCTCCAGCGTTCCAGCAGGTTGATGATCACCAGCATCGTGAACGACGCGGCCAGTAGCACCACGGCGATGGCCGTGGCTTCGCTGTAGGCGAACTCTTCCAAGCGGGCGACGATCAGCACCGAGGCGATCTCGGTCTTGAACGGCATGTTCCCCGAGACGAACACCACCGAGCCGTACTCGCCCAGCGCGCGAGCGAACGACAGGGCAAAGCCGGTGACCGCGGCCGGCATGATGTGGGGCAGGATCACCTTGAAGAAAGTGTGCCAGCGATTGGCCCCCAACAGGTGGGCCGCCTCTTCGGCGTCGGGATCGAGCGTCTCGAGCACCGGCTGCAACGCCCG
Source organism: Planctomycetota bacterium (assembly GCA_018242585.1). Lineage (NCBI taxonomy): Bacteria > Pseudomonadati > Planctomycetota > Planctomycetota bacterium. The sequence continues at coordinate 112,600 of JAFEBQ010000020.1, read as the reverse complement.
GACCACGAACGGCAGGCCCAGAAACGTCAGCACCAACACCACGGCGAACCGCGAGTAGGCGCCGTGGACGCCCAGCGGCACGAGGAAGCGGCCCAGCCAGCCGTTCTCGACATACAGGCTCGAATAAACCAGGCCCGCTACGGCCGTCGGCAGGGCGAAGGGCAAATCGATCAGCGAGTCGACCAGACTTTTGCCCCAGAAGTCGTAGCGGACCAAGACCCAGGCCACCAGCACGCCAAACAGCGTGCTGGCCAAAGCCGAGGCCAGCGACGCGCCGAACGTGAAGGCGTACGCGGCGCGCACGCGCTCGGTCCACACCGCCCCCCAAAACTGCGACGACGTCAGCGTGGCCGCACGAAAGACGCACGCCAACAGCGGCAGCACGACCAGCACGCCGAGGTAGCCGAGCGTCGCGCCCAGGCTAAGACGGAATCCAGGTAGTACGTGATGAGCCATGATCGTGAGTCCAATGCGACAGTGACTGGGGCGTGGCAGTTAAGGGGGCGCTTGGCGGTCAGTGGAGTCGCGTCGGTCGGTGGTGTTACGCCGGGCGGCGGTTACTTCTTGGCGTAAATCTGGTCGAAGGCTGCCCCTTCGGCGAAGAACTTCTTGTTGATCTCGTCCCACGATCCCCCCAGCGAGTTGATCGGGAACAGCTTGATTGTCGGGAAGTCGGCCGCGTGGCGCGAAGCGACCGATTCGCTGATCGGCCGGTAGAAGTTCTTGGCGATGATCTCTTGGCCTTCGTCGGTGTAGGTGAACTTCAGGTACGCCTCGGCGGCGGCGCGAGTCCCCTTCTTGTCGACGTTCTTGTCGACGACGGCCACCGACGGCTCGGCGCGGACGCTGACCGGCGGATAGACGATTTCGAGTTCACCTTTCGATTCCTTGATCTCCAGATAGGCTTCGTTTTCCCAGGTTAGATGGACGTCGCCGATTTTCTTCTGGGCAAAGGTGACCGTGGCACCGCGAGCTGCCGAGTCGAGGACCGGCGTGTGCTCATAAAGCTGACGCACCAGCTTCAGCGAGTCTTCTTCGCTGCCGCCGCGCGACGTGACCGAACCCCAGGCGGCCAGGAAGCTGAGCTTGCCGTTGCCCGAGGTCTTGGGGCTGGGGGTGATGACTTGCACGCCGTCGCGGGTCAGGTCGGTCCAATCCTTGATCTGCTTCGGGTTCCCCTTGCGGACGACGAAGACGATGGTCGAGTAATACGGCGACGAGTGATTCGGCAGCCGTTCTTCCCAGCCCGAGCTGATCAGGCCCGTTTTGCGGATCGCGTCGGTGTCGGACCAAAGGGCCAGCGTCACCACGTCGGCTTCCAGGCCGTCGGCCACGGCTCGGGCCTGGCTGCCCGAGCCGCCGTGCGATTGGGCGATGTCGACCGCGACGTTGTCGCTCTTCTGATAGCTGGCGATGAAGGCCGCGTTCAGGTCGCGCCACAATTCGCGCGTGGGGTCGTACGAGGCGTTAAGCAGCTCGACCTTCTTGGCGGCCACGGCTGGCTTGGCTTCGCCGCCGGCGACGGCAGGCGAGTTGGCGCTCGACGACGAGTTGCAGCCCGCCAGGGTTCCTACCCCCAGGGCGACGGCAGCCACGGCGAGCCAGGACCAAAGACGATGGTAAATCATGGCAACAACTCCCAATTGCGGTTGAAGGGCGAATCGCCCGACGGGCGAACACTCGGAATGGGACAAGTTTATTATGTTTACCATTATCGTCAACTATATAATGTATCGTTAGATTTTGGTATCAGTTGTGGCGGTGTAATGCTGTTAATACGTCCTAAGTCATTATTTAAGTTTATATTACGTTGTTTATCGATGCGTCGGTTGAGCGATCGCAAGTCATGGAGGATCGAAAATGCCGCAGAGAAAACGAGTAAATATTTACTAAAATAGTCGTCAATCGGCAGTACGCATGGACGGCTACTGTCAGTCAGCACGTTTAGTCGCCATTCCATAGGAATGCGCGCACGCCGTTGGCGTAGCGGCTAAACGGGAGGGGCGCGACGAAGAACTTCACGCTACGACGTTAACGTCAAGCGAGCGGCGGGAAGGAAGACGCGCAAAGAAAAAGGGCGGGTCGCCTCGGCCACGTGGCGACCCGCCCGACTTGAGGAACAAGAGAATGTAACCACAAAACGATGAACGACCGAAATCAGAACTGCAACGACGCCGATTGATTCAATCCCGCGGCGCCGCGAATCCTCATTTAGCGTTTATCGTTTCCACTTCATCGTTTCCTACGAGCATCCCATCGAGTTGCCACAGTTGTGGCACAGGTAGCAATTGCCGGCCCGCACGGTGATCGAGCCGCAACCGTCACACACCGGCGCGTCGACCTGGAAGCTGGCAAACTGCTCGGTTCGGTTGGCCGTGTTCGCGTTCGGGGTGAACGTGAACTTCGGCGCAACGCCGGCCCGTTCGAGCAGCGACGCCGTCGGAGCCGCCTTGGCCGAGGCCTTGGCATGTCCCTTCGAGGCAGCGCCACTGGTGCCAGTGCCATTAGCGTGCGAACCATGACCGTTCGCGCCGCTCGCGTGCCCGTTGGCTCCTTGCCCACTGGTCAGCCCGCCGGCCTTCTTGGCGACGGGCTTGCTCTGGGTTTCCGAGTCCTCCTCGGTCGAGGGCGCCGCCTTGGCGGCCGGCGATTCGGCCACGACACCCGTGTTGGCTTCGCGGTAGCCGGGCAGGAACTCGATGCCCATCCAGCGGAAGATGTAATCGACAATACTCTTGGCGATTCGGATGTCCGGGTTCTTGGTATGGCCCATCGGCTCGAAGCGGGTGTGCGAGAATTTGCCCACGTACACCTCGAGCGGCACGCCATACTGCAAGCTCATCGACACCGCGGTGCCAAAGCAGTCCATCAGGCCGCCGATCGTGCTCCCCTCCTTGGCCATCGTGACGAACATCTCGCCCGGGCGGCCATCCTCGTAGAGACCGACCGTGATGTACCCTTCGTGGCCCGCCACGTTGAACTTGTGGGTGACCGACTTGCGGGTGTCGGGCAATCGTTCGCGTCGCGGCGCGGCCTTGAGCTTGCCGGCCGCCTTATCCCCTTCGGTCGAAGTGTTGAGCGGCTGGCTCTCCTTCGAACCGTCGCGGTAAACGGCGATCGCCTTCAGGCCCAAACGCCAACCTTCGAGGTAAGCGCTGGCAATGTCGTCGGGCGTGGTGTCCCGCGGCATGTTGACCGTCTTGCTGATGGCGCCGGACAGGAACGGTTGGGCCGCGGCCATCATGTGGACGTGCGCCCGCCAGGCAATGCTCCGCTTGCCATTGCGCGGCTGGAAGGCACAGTCAAACACCGGCAGGTGCTCGTCCCGCAGGTCCGGAGCGCCTTCGACGGTGTCGTTTTCGTTGATGTAGCCGACGATCGACTGAACCTGCGGCTCGTCGTAGCCCAAGTTCTTGAGCGCCAGCGGGACCGTGTTGTTGACGATCTTCAGCATGCCGCCGCCGGCCAACTGCTTGTACTTGACCAGGGCGATGTCCGGCTCGATGCCGGTCGTGTCGCAATCCATCAGGAAGCTGATCGTCCCGGTCGGGGCGAGCACCGTGGCCTGGGCATTGCGGAAGCCATGACGCGCGCCCGAACCGAGAACCTCGTCCCACACGTTGCGGGCCGCGTCCTTCAGATAGCTGGGGCAGGCGTCGTTGATCTGGTCGACCGCGTCGCGATGCATCTGCATGACGTGCAGCATCGGCTCGCGATTTTCCTCGAAGCCGTCGAACGTCCCGACGGCGCTGGCCAGTTCCGAACTGGTCAGGTTAGCCGCCCCGTGCAACAGCGCGGTCATCGCGCCGCACAGTCCGTACGCTGAATCCGAGTCGTAGGCCAGGCCGCTCGACATGATCAAGCTGCCCAGGTTCGAGTAGCCCAGCCCCAGCGGACGGAAGCGGTGGCTGTTGCCGGCGATCCTCTTTGTCGGATAGCTGGCGTGATCGACCAGGATTTCCTGGGCGATGAAGAAGATGCGGCAAGCGGCCTGGAACCGCTCGACGTCGAACGTGCCGTCTTCGTGGCGGAACTTCATCAGGTTGATGCTCGCCAGATTGCAGGCCGTGTCGTCCAGGAACATGTATTCCGAGCACGGATTGCTGGCGTTGATCCGGCCCGAGTTCGGGCAGGTGTGCCAGTTGTTGATCGTCGTGTCGTACTGCACGCCCGGATCGCCGCAGCCCCAAGCGCACTCGGCCATCTTGGCCAGCACGTCGCGGGCCGGGAACGTCGGGCCTTCGCGATTGGCGTCGGTGACCCAACGTGTGGTCCAAGGCTTGTCCTCGACGACGGCTTGCATGAACTCGTCCGTCACGCGAACCGACAGGTTCGCGTTCTGATACATGATCGAACTGTACGCTTCGCCGTTGAAGTTCGAGTCGTAGCCGTTCTGAATCAGAATCCTGGCCTTGCGCTCTTCCTTGGACTTGCATTCGATGAAGTCCATGATGTCCGGGTGCCAGACCTTGAGCGACTGCATCTTGGCGGCGCGGCGCGTCTTGCCACCGCTCTTGACCACCGCGGCAATCTGATCGTACACGCGCATGAACGACAGCGGGCCCGACGGCTTGCCACCGCCCGACAGCTTCTCGCGATGCGAACGCAGGGTCGACAAGTCGGTCCCCGTGCCCGAGCCGAACTTGAACAACATGGCCTCGCTGCGGGCGAGCTCCATGATGTCTTCCATGTCGTCGCGCACCGCTTGGATAAAGCAGGCCGAGCCTTGCGGGTACTCGTACGGGTTCTCGGGCTGGGTCACCGTGGCGGTTTCGTTGTCCCAGTGCCAGTTGCACTGGGCGCCCTTGATGCCGTACTGGTGATACAGGCCGACGTTGAACCAGACCGGCGAGTTGAACGCGCCGTGCTGGTGCAAGCAGAGCCACGACAGCTCGCGATAAAACGTCTCGCCGTCGGCGCGGCCGTGGAAGTAGCCGTCGGCAATGCCCCAGTCGGCAATGGTGCGGGCCACGCGGTGGATCAACTGCTTGACGCTGTATTCGCGTTCGGGCGTGTTGACCTCGCCATAGAAATACTTGCTGCAGACCACGTTGGTGGCCAGTTGGCTCCACGTCGTGGGAACCTCGCAGTTGTTCTGCTCGAACAGCACTTCGCCGCTTTCGCCCTTGATGGCGGCCGAGCGGACTTCCCATTCGACCGTGCCGTAGACGTCCTCGACATCGGGCGAACAGAAGATTGGATCAATCAACAGACCCTTGTTGAAACGACGAGCAGGTTTGCGGCGAGTGTTCTCAGCCACGGCGGCGTTACCTTTGGCAGTAGTGGAGCCCAAGTTCGACATGGGTTTCCTTCCCCCGATTCAAGAAATGGAAATGAATGCACACCGGCCCAAAACGTCACGTGAACGCACGTACACTTATCGACAAGCATACCGTAGGTAGATCACAGATTCCATTCCGTAACACACGAGACCAGCAGCAGCCCTATCCAGTTGAGCGACGTAAGATGGCCGCTGGTCGAGCAATACGAACGGCACCTATATATTGTAGTGGGCGGTGGCGCTAGCTACAACATACGGCGTAAGGGGGTGATCTTACCGCGATTTCAGCAGGCGTCAACAAGATTGGCCCAAGCCACTTATTTGTATTGAGTTACAGCTACATTCGGCCTACCGCACAAACAGGGGGTGCGCGATAGCGCTATCAGTAAGTGCTTAGATGACAGCCACTTAATGCGATAGCGCCAGCGCCTTGCCGCTCGTCGACAATTTGGTCGTACTCGAAAAAATTTTGGCGTGGGAAGTTGGTCGATGAAACACCGCGAAAAGCCGCAATTCGTGCGATGTGCTAGCGATAAAAAGCGAAATGCTAGCGGCAAAAGTGGATGCGGTGTCGGTCGGACTTTATGCTCATGCCTCGAGGTGGCATCGTCCGGCTTGGTGTTTTTGCGTCTTCCCCGTTCCTGCTCTCCCGTGCCTTGCGAGGATATTCCGTGTCGAACACTTGGCATCGCGCTGTTTGCGGCGTTTTCGTCGTTTCGGTTGTCGGTCTGATGGCGTCGCGTGTCGCTGCCGAGTCGGGGCGCGTGTTGCCCGCCGGAAAACTGCCGGCGGATCGTCGGCTCGAACCGCTTAAAACGCTGGACGGTTACTTTCCGTTCGAGGTGCCCAAGTCGGTCGCCGAGTGGCAGGATCGCGCCGACGTTGTCCGACGCCAGGTTCTCGTCTCGCAAGGCCTCTGGCCCATGCCTACGCGCACTCCGGCCCGCGCCGTCGTTCACGGCCGCGTAGCGGAGGACGGCTATACCGTCGAGCGCGTCTATCTGCAAAGCTATCCTGGTCACTTCGTCACCGGCAGCTTGTATCGCCCGGCGAAAGGTGAAGGACCGTTCCCGGCCGTGCTCTGTCCGCACGGACACTGGCCCAACGGTCGATTTATGGACGTCGAGCGGGCCAAGGTCGAGAAAGACGTCGAGGCCGGCGCCGAGAAGTATGTTGATAACGGCCGCAACGTGCTGCAGTCGCGCTCGAAGCAATTGGCGCGAATGGGCTGCATTGTGTTCCTGTACGACATGGTCGGCTATGCCGACAGTCAGCAGATCACCCACCGCCCCGGCGTGCGCGCGGCGATGAGCACCGAGACCAATTGGGGCTACTTCAGTCCCCAGGCGGAATTGCGCATGCAGAACATGATGGGGCTGCAGACGTACAACTCGCTTTGTGCCCTCGATTGGATCTGCTCGCTGCCCGAAGTCGACACCGATCGAATCGGCGTGACCGGCGCCAGTGGCGGCGGCACCCAGACGTTTATCCTCTGTGCGATCGACTCGCGCATTACGGTCGCGCATCCAGCCGTGATGGTCTCGACCGCCATGCAAGGGGGCTGCACCTGCGAGAACGCGCCTCACTTGCGTGTCGGGTCGGGCAATATCGAACTGGCCGCGCTGTTCGCCCCCAAGCCGCTCAGCATGACCGCGGCCAATGATTGGACCAAGGAGATCGCGACCAAGGGGCTGCCCGAGTTGCAGCAGCTCTACGGCCTGCTCGGCGCGCGCGAGAACGTCCAGGGGGTGCCCTACTTGCAGTTTCCGCACAACTACAACGCGCCAAGCCGACTGGTGATGTACGGCTGGTTCAACAAGCACCTGCGGTTGGGACAGTCCGAGCCGATCGAGGAGCCCGAGTTCCGGCACCTGACCGAGGCCGAGACCACGGTCTGGAACGAGTCGCATCCCAAGCCCCCCAGTGGCGACGATTACGAGCGTAGCCTGCTGCGATGGTTGACGGCCGACGGCGAGGCGCAACTGGCCCGCTTGGCGCCATACAGCCCTGACGACCTGCCTCATTGGCGCAACGTGGTCGGCGAGGGCTGGGCCACGCTGATTGGTCGCGAGCTGCCCGCTGCCGCCGAAGTCGAGCACGAAAAACTCGCTCAGCATGACCGAGGAACGTACCAGGAAATTGCGTCGCTGTTGCGAGTGCGCAAACACGGCGAAGAGATTCCAGTGATGTTTATGCTGCCGGCCAACTGGAACAAGCAGGTCGTGCTGTGGATCGATGGCCAAGGGAAGCGGGCGCTGTACGCGGCAGATGGCGCGCCGACGGCCGAGGTGAAGCAGTTGCTCGACGCCGGCACGGCGGTGGCTGGCATCGATGTTTTTGGCCAGGGCGAGTTCACCGCCGATGGCCAGCCGGTCACGAAACAGCGACTGGTGGTCGGCCCCAAAGTGAGCGACATTTCAAAATATGCTGGCTACACGTATGGCTATAACCACTCGTTGCTGGCCCAGCGGGCGCACGATCTGCTGGCCCTGATCACCTATGTGCGTAACCGCAAGTTGCAGCCCCAGCGGGTGACGATGGTCGCTCGCAACGGCGCGGCCCCCTACGTGGCGGCGGCGTGTGCCGTGGCCGGCTCGGCGGTCGACGCCCTGGCCATCGACACGCATGGATTCCGCTTTGCGCGGTTGACCGAGTTCGACGATGTGAACTTCGTGCCCGGAGCGGTCAAATACGGCGATTTGCCAGGCTTGCTGACCTTGGCCGCGCCGGCCGAGATGTGGGTCACTGGCGAGACGAGCTATTCGATCTTGCCGGTCGCCAACGTCTATAACGGGCCAGGTCAACGCGAACGCTTCCAGTTTGCCCCCGAAGCCGACAAGGCAGCGCTGATGAAGTGGCTGCTGAAGTAAGCGGTCAACATCGGGTGGCCCGGCCGCTACTCGGCCGGGTTGCGTTAGCAACAAGCAATTCGCTGTGGGACGCGACTCGTTCTTCCTGTCGCTTGCGCGACCCAGCCGGCAAGCGGCTGGGCCAACCGAGCTTGAATGCTCACCGACGCACGTAACCGCCGACTTACGTCGGCGGCTGCTGTGGCGCGACCCCTACCCCTCGTAGCCGTAGCGCTGCATCAACGGCTGCCAGCGCTCGGCGACCAGCTTGCGGTGCTCGGGTCGGGCGTCGTAGCGGTTCGTCTGATAGCCGTCGAGCGACTGGACGTACGCTTCGAGCCGCGGCCGCAACTCGTCGAAGCCGCCGAGTTGCATCTGTTCGTAGATCGCCTCCATCTCGCCGATCGGATTGGCCACCAGGTCTTCGTACCGCACTTCGACCAGTTGGTCGGGGCGCAGCAGCGCACGATCGCGCTCGTACTTGCGATACATCCGCTCGAACGTCGACAGGACGTACTCCTCGAGCCCCTCGTAGTTCGGCCGCTGCAGCCCATGACGCGTGTAGAGCGTCCGCCACAAGTTGTAGGTCGATGTGAACACCGCGTTCGGGTCGCGGATCACGTGGACGAACTTGGCCTCGGGGAACATCTCGACCAGCGTGCTCACCCGGGCCGTGTGAGGCGGGCTTTTCAGCACCAACCGCTTGGGATTTTGCAGCGTGATCTGTTTCAAGAACCGCAGCAGCGTTTGCTTCCAGGCGTTCACCACCTTGGGGGGCACGTTTTCGAGCGTCAGGTAATCGTCGTACTTGTGGCGATGGTTCGGAAAGGCGATCTGCAAGTACGGCGACGGCACTCCCAGGTTACACAGCGCGAACTCTTCTTCTTGCGGGCGGTCCCAACCGGCCGACATGTTGTCGATTTGCCTGCGGGCTGGCAGCAAGGAATGGAACCACTGGGTGATCAGCTTCTCACTGGACAGAAAATGATTCGGCGCCAGGCACTCGTACGTGTTGGGAAACGAATGCCGCGGATCGAGCACCATCAACTCGTGCAACAGGGTCGTCCCCGAGCGCCAATGCCCCAGCACGATGATCGGCGGAGCGACGAGTTCGATCCGGTCGACCTTGCCGCCGAAGGCGAGTTGTTGCGCCGTCCCCCAAACCGAGTTAAGCGCGCTCCAACCGCTGATGGCGGCCGCGACATGCCAGTACTGCCAACCGATGTCGAAGCGGTTCTCGGCCAGCAGCTTCCACCAGCCGCGCGCGTTCATGCCGACCCAGAATCGCGGCGCAAAAATATGCTCGCGCAACGTGGGTTGATTCTTCGTTTTAGCAGGTGCCGTGGCCACAGACATGCAAACTTCGCCGGTCACACGCGGGTAAAACAACTGTCGCAAGTCTAGCCGTCAATTCTCGGGCGAACAAGCGACCCGAACGGGCGATGACAATGCGTAAAGACAGACTGTCATGTGAAAAACGGCGCAAAACCTGTGAGCGCCTAGCGCAGCGTCGGCTCTTGCGGCCGTCGCGCCAACGCTTGCAGCGTGGTCTGCATTTCGATCATCAGCCGACTACTCGATTGTCGACCGACCAGATGCGCGACCGGCGCTCCTTGCGGCGACACGAATTGCACCGCGGGGAACGCCTGCACTTTGAACCGCTCGCACACCTCGGGCTCGGCGTCGGCATTGACCAGCACGCAGACAAACCGATCGCTCAGCCGCGCCAGCGACGTTTCGGCAAACGTCTCGTCAGCCATGGCCGTCGAGAAGGGGCACTCGTCGAGCGTAAAGAAGACCAGCATCGGCTTTCCCTGGCTGCGGGCCAGCGCTTGGCCACGCTCGAAACCGACCGTGAACGCCACTTGCCCGCACACCTTGGTATGAGCGTTGGCAGCCCGCGGGAGCGAGGCCGGCGGGCTGGTGGCGTCGGTACAGCCGGCGATCCACGCCAGGCCTGCGAACAGGCCTGCGCTAAACGACAGCCACAACTTGGCGCGAGGAGCGAGACGGCGAATCATCCGTGATTCCGCGGCAACCGACAACGGCCGAATGGTGAAACGAGAAGGGGCAAGAGTCTCGCAGGCCCGCCGAATAAGTCAATTGCGAAAAGCGGGGCGGACGCCAGCAGTGCTGGCGTCCGCGTGGGTTGTCTGTTTTCCCGCGCAGGCGGGAATCCAGTTTTGTAGGGTGCATTCCATGCACCTTATCTGTGGCCGATTCCCACCAACGAGATGGGGGAGGAGCCGGTGTTGGGCGAGATCAATCCGCCAAGCCTCTTGGCAACGAACGTCGAAATAAGGTGCATAGAATGCACCCTACAAGAGCCGGTTTGCGCAAACACCGATCGAGCAATTACGCCGAAGCGATGGCCGCGCCGGTTTCCCACTTGGAACCGTCGCGGTGGACGCGATGGTACAGCGTGTCGCGCTCGACCGGCTCGCAACCGGCCTCGACGATCAACTGCTTCAATTGATCGACCGACAGAATCTCCGGGGTCTCGGCGCCGGCGTCGTGATAGATCAGCTCGTGACGGACGGTGCCGTCGATATCGTCGGCGCCAAAGCGCAGCGCCGCCTGGGCCGTCCCCAGCCCGAGCATGATCCAATAGGCCTTGATGTGCGGGATGTTGTCCAACATCAACCGGCTGACCGCCATCGTCCTCAGGTCCATCAGGCTCGACGGCTTCTTGATGTGGTTCAGCCCCGTGTTATCCGGGTGGAACGCCAGCGGGATAAACGTCTGGAACCCGCTGGTTTCGTCCTGCAACTCGCGCAGCCGGATCAGGTGGTCGACCCGGTGCATCGCGTTCTCGATGTGGCCGTAGAGCATCGTGCAGTTGGTGCGCAGGCCAAGTTGGTGCGCTTGCCGATGCACATCGAGCCAGGCTTCGGCGTCGGCCTTGTGCTCGCAAATCTTGTCCCGCACCTCGGGATGAAAAATCTCCGCGCCGCCGCCGGGCATGCTTCCCAGCCCGGCATCAATCAGCTCTTGCAAAATGTCGCGCGCACTTCGACCGGTCAGGTGCTGGAACCAGTTGATTTCGACGCCGGTCCAGGCCTTCAAGTGAAGTTGCGGATACGCCTGGTGCAGAATGCGCACGATGTTGACGTACCACTCCATCTTCTTCTGGTGGTGCAGGCCGCCGACGATGTGCATTTCGGTACAGCCGTTCTCGAGCGCTTCGCGCCCGCGGGCCAAAATCTCCTCGTCGGTCATCACGTACCCCTTCGGGTCGCGCAGGTCCGACCGGAAGGCGCAGAAGATGCACCGATAGATGCAGACGTTCGTTGGGTTCAGGTGCGTGTTGATGTTGTAATAAGCGCGGAGGCCGTGCTTCCGCTGCCGCACATAGTCGGCCAGCGCGCCGACCTCGTACAGCGGCGTATTGGGATCCGATAGCAGCAAGCCGTCGTCCATCGTCAGCCGCTCGCCGGCCAACACCTTTTCGCGAATGTTCTTCAAGCTGGTTTCGCTGGCAATCACAGGAAAGTCTCTGGGCGATTCGTTGAGAAAACCGTGGACGTGGGGCGGCGGTTCTGGGGTACTTTGTCGAACCTGTAGGGTACGCACTCCGTGCGTACCGAATTGTTCTGTCGGTTAACTGCGGAATGGTACGCACGGGGTGCGTACCCTACGGTTGTCGTCGCGGCACTCCAACAGTTGCTTGGCCCCTTATGTTATCAAGCGAGGGACGATCAGCAAATCGAGAATGGTTACTGCCAGCAGCCCCAAACCGATCACGGCGTTTACATGAAAGAACGCGGTATTCACCCGCGATAGGTCATCGGGGCGGACTAGCCAATGCTCGTAAACCAGCAGCACCGTCGTCGCCGCCAGGCCGACCCAATAGGCCGCGCCAAACGCCGGGTAGACCAGCGGCAACAAGGCCAGCAGTCCAATCATCGCCGCATGACATAAGGCCGCGACACGGAGCGAGCCCTTGATGCCCAGCCGGGCCGGCACGCTGTGCAGGCCGCGACGCTGATCGAAATCGAAATCCTGGCAAGCGTAAATGATGTCAAACCCCATGACCCACAACGCGACCGCGCCGGCCAGCACCACGGGTGGCCACTCGACCGTGCCGCGCAGAGCGATCCACACCGCGATCGGGGCCAGACTGAGCGCCACGCCCAGCCACAAGTGAGCCAGCGCCGTGAACCGCTTGGCGAAGCTATAGCCACAGACAAACGCCAGGACCGGCGCGCTTAGATACAACGGCAAACGGTTGGGCAGAAACAACGCCGTACTGGCGATGAACAACAGCCCACACGCAACCGCAAACGCGGTGACGGCCGCCACGCTCAGCGTTCCCGCTGGCAGGTGACGCATGGCCGTGCGCGGATTCTCGGCGTCAATTCTGCGGTCGACCAGGCGATTGAACGCCATCGCCGCGCTGCGGGCAAAGACCATGCAGAGCAGGATGGCCAGCGCCTGCAGCCAACGTGACGGAGAGTACGGCCCGGGATCGAGAACGATTTCGCCCACGAGTCCGCTATTCTCTATGCCTAAGGCATTCTTGGCGTAGCGATCGACTGCCGATGGAATGACACGTCCATTCTGTTCTGGCACTTGAGCCGCCATTGCGCTGTCATAATTCCAAGCCATCAGCGCCGCCATCAGCGCGAACGGCAGCGCGAACAGCGTGTGGCTGAAGCGAATCATTTCCAGGATTAAACGGACTTGGCGGAGCATGCTCTACCTGCAAATCCCAATGTCCAAATCTCAATGACCAAGGGGACAGGGCACGCCCTGTCTGGCAAGTACGGCTGCACTTTGGTCATTGGTCATTGCGGCTTGGTCATTCCTTCTCTCCCCATCGCTTCATCAACTGGTGTTCCACGTCGAACTGGTCCAGAATCCGCGCCACGACAAAGTCGACCAGCTCGCCCAGCGTTGACGGCCGCTGATAAAACCCTGGCATGGCCGGCAGGACGACCGCCCCGTACTCGGCGCACCGAGTCATGTTTTCGAGTTGCGGCACCGACATGGGCGTCTCGCGCGGCACCAGGACCAGCATCCGGCGTTCCTTCAGGTGAACATCGGCCGCTCGTTGAATCAGGTTGTCGCTCGCCGCGTTGGCCACGGCGCTCAGTGTGCCGCCGGAGCACGGACAGATCACCATGCCGGCCGACCGGGCCGAGCCGCTGGCCATTGGCGCAAAGAAGTTCTGATGATGAAAGTATTCGGTCGTGCCGCACAGGCTGGCTTCGTGGCTGGCCAGGCGCGGAAAGATGCCCCGCAACGTGGCAAAACGCGCCGAGTCGGCAAACGCGTCGCGCGATGGCAGCAAGCTATCGAGCGTGAACTTCTCGACATCGATCTTTTGCCCCAGTTCTTGCGCGATGACGGCTGCGCCCGAGGGGCTGATCGACAACTGTACGCGCCGGCCCAGGCTGGACAACACGTCCAGCAAGCGCACGGCGTAAATCGCGCCGCTGGCCCCGGTGATTCCGACCACGATCGGCAAATCAGCGCGACTCATGATGCCACCACCGGCTTGGTGCCTACATAAAGCGTCGCCACGCCGAGCGTCAGCGCTCGGTACCAGACGTCGGTCAGCCCCGCCGCGCGCATCCGCTCGGCCAAGGCTTCGCCCGAGGGGAACTCGCCGACGCTTTGGGGCAGATAGGCGTACGCCTCGTCGGCGTTCCGCGCGAGTGCTTGTCCGATCCGCGGCAACACGTTGCGGAAGTACCAGCCATAGATGGCCGCGAACGGCTGCCAGCGCGGCTGGGAGAATTCGAGCACGACCACCCGGCCGCCGGGCCGACAGACGCGCGTCATCTCGCCCAGTCCGCGATCGGTGTCGGTGACGTTCCTCAGACCGAACGCCACGCTAACGATCTGGAACAGGTTGTCGGTGAAGGGCAAGTGCTGAGCGTCGGCCTCGACGAAGGTGAGCTCGCCGTTCGCCCCGGCGGCGTGTCCTTTCTGGCGACCGATCGTGAGCATGGGGTGGCAGAAGTCAGCGCCGACGATCGGCGTGCGCCCCGCCGTCGCGCAACGCCAGGCCAACGCCAAATCGCCCGTCCCGGTACACAGATCCAGAATCGGCGCGTCCCCCGCCGGCGGTACCAGACGAATCGTCCGCCAGCGCCAGTACTTGTCGATGTTCATCGACAGCAGATGGTTCAGCAGGTCGTAGCGCGGGGCGATCTGCTCGAACATCCGCCGCACGCGAGTTTCTGACTTATCGACCGGCATGGGAGGTGGCTAGTTCCAAAAGCAGAGACTGAATTGATCAGCAGGCCCGGCGGCGGTAACACGCAAACACCCCTCCCTTTCAGGGAGGGGCTGGGGGAGGGTAAACGCGTTACTCGCTCGCGACATCACTACCAGCCTGACTCGTGACCCTCATCCGGTTCGCTGCGCTCACCACCTTCTCCCCGGGGGAGAAGGATTTTGCGCTATGTCGCTCACGCTTCGGGCGCAGTAGCACTAAAGCATCAACCGCACGACAACCGCTCATCATAACCGCGGAAACCCCCGCTTGGCATGGGGGGAGCGGGGCGAAGGACGAGCAAAAAGGCCCCGCAATGGCGATTGAAATCAGATCGCGCGCGGGCCGGCGGGCGGGTTGGCCGCCTGGCCACGGTTGATTTCCTGCAGGAACCGCAGCGCAGACCCCGCCTCGGGCGGGTTCAAAGCCGCGGCGCGCGAGAAGAACGTCTGTGAACGTTCGCGCTGGCCGTCGAAATAGAGATGCACGCCCAACAGGAACAGCACGGCGTCATCCTCGGGGCGTTGCAGCGCCGCCTCGGCCATCGCCTCGCGCATAGCGACCTTGGCCATGCGGTTCCCTTGCCAGAGTTCGTCCAGATTGAACTGACTGGCGGCCCATTGCGGCTCGAGTTCAAGCCCGCGACGAATCACGCGCGCTGCGTTCGAGTATTGCCCCAGCGCCGACAGCGCGAGCCCTTGACGGAAATAAATGCCTGGCATGTCCGGCGCATTGGATGCGGCGTCTTTGTAACGCTGATACGCTTCGTTGAACCGTTGATGGTGAAAGCGCTCGTCGCCGGCGTGCAGCTGTTCGCGAGCGCGGGCCAGGGCCGCTTCGTTGCTGTGCCGTGGTCGCGCCGGCGGGACCGCGCCGTTGCCGGCGTTGCCAAAACCATTTTGTGGATTGTTCGCCGCGGCCGGTGGATTGGCTGCGCCGGCCCCCTGTCCTGCAGCGTTGGCGCCGAACGGGAAGTTGCCTCCGGCAAAACCTCCACCCCCGGCCATCTGTCCGCCGAAGACCTGGTTGAATTGCGCCTGGGGGCCAAACAGCGCGCCAGCCGGCGCGAAAACCGGCCCGCCGGTGGTGATGGGCGCCGACCAGTACGGCGAAGCAAGCCACGACATGTACACATACGGCCCGCCGGCGATCACGCCCGTGGCGTTGTAGCCGCTGATGAACGAGTTGCCTCCATAGTAGGTGTTCCAGCCGCCGCCGCCCGCTGAACCGTGGTGGTGGAAGCCGTGGGAATGGTTGAACGTCTGAGCGTTCACCAGCGACGCGAACGGGTCACCGGCGATCAGGCCTCCCGCGGCACACCACAGCACGAAGGCACAGGCCCGATACATGCTCATCACCCGCATTGTTGCCCCCTTCCTTGGAACGTCCCGCGGCCCCTGAGTTCCCCACTTTTAAGTGTAGGAGCGTCGCGCCGCCGGTCAATCAATCGTGCCGCGCAAATCCTCGGCCGAATCGTAGCCGACCCGGTGTGAAACCGAGACAAAGATGGCAACTACGCAATCTTGCCGGGCAAATCGGCCAGCAGCCAGCGACTCGGCTAATTCATGCTTGCCAGGCCCAGCACTTTGCGGAGGGCCGTCATGGCAATCTCGCCAAATTGTCGTGGTGGCACCGACCAGATTTCTGGATTCATCAATTCGACCGACACCGGGCCGGCGTAGCTGATCTCTCGCAGGTACGCCACGATCGGTTCGAGTGGCAGATCGCCGTCGCCGGGCAGGATTCGATCGGCGTCATTGGCCAGTTCGCGCGGCACTCCGGCCAGGTCGCACAACTGGACATGAAACAAGTTGGCCGGGGTCAGATAGCCCAGGTCTTCGGTCTTGCTGGGGCCATTCGCGAAGTGGAAGACGTCGAGGCAAAGCCCCAGGTGAGGCGAGTCGCACTCGCCGACCAACGCTGCGGCCGTCTGCAGATTGTTGCCGAACGACGCCCCTGATTGAAACTCAAGGGCCAACCGCACTCCGGCCGCTCCGGCCAACCGGGCCGCCTCGGCAAGCGAAGCCTGAGCGCGATCGATGTCCTGCTGGGCCAGCGGCCCGACGATATCACCGGCCACGACTAACGTACCGACACCGAGTGTGCGACAGAGTTCAAGACGCCGCTCGAAATGGGCCCAGTGCTCCCGACGCGCGTCCCCTTGGCTGATTAAAAGGCCCCCTTGGTAGCTGGCCACCGGGGCGGACATCTCTTGCTCGGCCAACAGCCGGCGCAGGTCGCCGACCGAGCGTTGCTGCAGCCAGCCTTCGACCTTGCCCAGCCAAAGCTCGATCGAGCGACATTTGCCGGCGGCGTAGTCGGCGATGTCGTCCTCAAGTGCGCTTGGCAGCGAACAGACCTGGCTGAGTGTCGGAATCATCGCAAGCTGCTATCCTGGGCCAGCGTGGGAGATCGGCGTGCCGCGGGACGCCGGACTGGGAATCCAAACGCACGATCGGAATCGATTTGACCGCCAGCATATCAAACGCATTGCCGACTCGCGACTCGCTCCGTCGTGCGCTCGGCCTGGGGCATTGGAACGGCGTGCTGTGGGCCGCGGGGAACGCGCTCACCAGCGGGTCGCTGGTCACGTATCTGTCGCTCGATCTGGGAGCCCAGGCGGGCGAACTGAGCTGGTTGCTGGCCAGCCAGGCCTTGGCTGGCATGCTCCGCTTTGCCGCGCCGGCGTTGATTACGAGCTTTGGTTCGGCGCGCCGAGCGTGCCTCTGGCTGACGTTATCGAGCTACGCGCTGATCGCCCTGTTGCCGGTGGCCACGGTGGTGGACTCGCCGCTGCGGTATTTGCCACACGTCCAGACCATCATCGTCCTGTTGTGCGTTCACCAGGCGTTGGAAGCTTTGGGAACGGTTGCGCTGTGGGACTGGTGGTCGAGGATCGTGCCGGCGCGCGTGCGGGGACGATACTTCTCGCGGCGCAATGTCTGGCAACTGCTGGCCATCATTCCGCTGGCCTGGGCGAGCGGCTACTTCGTCGACACTTGGCGGGAGCGATACCCCGAGGCGATGGTTTGGGCCTACGGGCTGGTGACGGCCGTGGGGGTACTGTTGCTGCTGGCCTCGCTGGTCCCTTTATGGTTCATGCCCGAGGCGACGGCGTACGCCGAGCGGCGTCGTCAGGAGTTGGCGCCCGCCGAGCGCGGAAACATTTGGCGCGCGCTTACGTCGTCGGTCTTTTGGCCGTTGTTGGCGTTTGGCTGCACCTGCTCGCTGGTCAATGGACTGACGCAAGCGGCGCAAGGCGTCTATCCCAAGGAAGTTCTCAAGGTGTCGCTGGCTCAGCAGACGTTGTTTGTCGCGTTGATGCGGTTTGGCCAAATGGGTTATAGCATCTGGTTCGGTTCGTTCAGTGATCGGTTCGGACTCCGGCCTGGCCTGATCGCCAGCCAAGTCGCGCAAGCCGCCGGGCTGTTGTTTTTTGTCCTCTCGCGGCCGGGGGATACGGTGTGGCTATACGGCGCTTGGCTGGCCTGGTCGGCGTTTGCTGGCATCAACATCGGCGTGCCGGTGTTGATGTTGAAACTGGCCCCGCGCGGACAGGCGGCCGCCTGGTTCGGCGTCTACCACGGACTGGCCGGCGTCTGTTACGCCTCGGCGACGATCGCTGGCGGGAAAATAGTTGACGCGCTGCGGGACCGCTTCGGAGTAGAACCGTGCGGCCCCCTGCCGTTGACGTTTTTTGGATACCTGTTCCTGGCCGGCTGGATTGCGCGTACCATGACCGCGGGCTGGCTGGCGCTGGTGCGCGAGCCGGAGGCTTGGACCTGGAGGCAAATCGTCCGAACTTATGACTCTCGATCAGGGCCACGAGACATCTCGCTGAAAGGCCAGAACGTCGACGAGTCCGCTTAGCTAATCAAACATCTCGTTCGCTGCCATCACTCAAAAGGCCATTCGCATGACGCGCACGCTGCCGTGGAGCTTGACCGGAGTTGTTTTCACGCTGTTGATCGCGGCTTCCGCGCGGGCCAAAGAGCCCGGCGCCGTCGATTCAGCGCTCGCTAACTACGTCGGCCAGGCCGACAGTTCGTTCGGCTGGAAAGAGCGCCGCCGTGGCGACGCCCCCAACGGCGAATGGGTCGAGCTGACGCTCACGTCGCAGACCTGGCGTGAGATTCCCTGGAAGCACCAGCTCTTTATCCTGAAGCCCAAGCAATTGCGCGACAGTTCGCGGGCGCTGCTGGTGATTGCCGGCGGCAACTGGAAGGCTGAACTCGAACAGGCCGCGCGGGCCGATGACAAGCTGCCCGGCCAGGCCATGATGTTCATGGGAGCGGCCGAACAACTGGGCTCGGCCGTGGCGGTGCTGTTGCAGGTGCCGCAGCAACCGTTGTTCGAAGGCAAACGCGAAGACCAGTTGATCTCGTACACTTTCGAGCAGTATTACCGCACCCAGGATGACACCTGGCCGCTGCTGTTGCCGATGGTCAAAAGCGCCACGGCCGGCATGACCGCCATCGAGCAATTCGGTAAGCGCGAGTGGTCGCTCGACGTCAAGAACTTCACGGTCATCGGCGGTTCGAAGCGCGGCTGGACCACGTGGTTGACTGCGGCGGTCGATCCGCGCGTCAAGGCGCTCGCGCCGGCCGTGATCGACATGCTGAACATGCCCAAGCAGATGGAGCACCAGGTCGCCACCTGGGGCAAACCTTCCGAGCAGATTCGCGACTACACCGACCGCGGGCTCGACAAGGTCGTGCGCACGCCGGCGGGGAAACTGTTGACCCAGATCGTCGACCCGTACAGCTATCGCGACGATTTGAAGCAGCCCAAGCTGATCATCCTGGGGACCAATGACCGGTACTGGCCGCTCGACGCCTTGAACATCTACTGGCACGAACTGCTCGGGCCAAAGTACATCCTCTACGTGCCAAATCACGGTCACGGCGTGAGCGACGTCGAGCGACTGGTCGGCTCGATCACGGCGCTGCATCGGCAAAGCGCGGGCGAGTTGAAATTGGCCGACCTGAGCTGGCAGTACAAAGACGCCGACGGTCAGCTTCATCTGCATGTGAAGAGCAACGTGCCGCCCAAGAGCGTCGTGGCCTGGACCTCGTCGGCAGCGACACGCGATTTCCGTGACGCACGCTGGTCGAGCACACCCATGCAGCCGGCCGCCAAGACGGCCACCGGAGAAGCGGCCGGTTACGAGTTCACCCTGCCACAGCCAAAGGACGGCTTTCAAGCGATCTTTGGCGAGGCGGTGTTCGAGACCGATCGCTTGCCGTATTACCTGTCGACGAACGTGAGGATCGTCGATAGCGCGAAGGCGACGGCGGCGGGCGAATAGAGCGTCGCCACCGCGGTAAGGATAGCGGTCGTAATACCACGGTAAAGCATCGTGATGGGCGCGGCGCCGCGCGAGGTTCCAACTGGTGACTCACGTCACCGGTTCTGGTCCCGTCGGCCATTTCCGGGCGTAGCTGTCAATCCTCGGCGCGTTCGCGTGGCAGGCGCGAGCGGAAGTCACCCAGGCTGGGCCAATAGGTCCGCTCGTCGAGATCGACTTCGGCCAACACGACCGAGCCCCCTTGGTTGCCTTCGGCGAGCAATCGGCCGCAATGGTCCCAGATGCCCGAGCGCATCCAGTTGTCGGTCGGCTGCATGTACGTGCTGCTCACCAGATAGATGTGATTCTCGATGGCCCGGGCGGCCGCCAACGTCGGGTTGCAGCCCCAGACCGGCAAGGCGATGACTTCGGCGCCGCGATTGCTCAAATGCCGCGCCACCTCGGGAAAGAACGCGTCGTAGCAGACCATCATTCCCAGCTTGCCGAACCGCGTGTCGAACACCGGATACTCGTGTCCTGGCGCGATCCCCTTTTCGACTTCCTCGCGCGGGAGCATCACCTTGCGGTACTTGCCGACGATCCCGCCGTCGGGCCCCAGCAGGACCGCGACGTTGTAGATCAAATGATCGGCCCGTTCGTACAAGCCGACGACGATGTACAAGTTGTGCCGCTTGGCCAACTGGCCGAAATAATCGGTCGTTGGCCCCGGGACCGGCTCGGCGGCGTCGGCGATACGGTCCTTGTAGCCGTTGTTGACGATCGTGATCGTTTCGCCCAACACGACCAGGTCGGCGCGCTGTTGGGCGGCTTGTTCTACAAGCGGAACAAACTGCCGGCAGTTGTCGGCGGGTGATTGCCCATCGCGGGGCATGTAATGGATCGACGCCAGCCGGACTTTGCGCCCGGCCGGAGCGCTCGACGGCGCGAGGTTCGCTTCACGCCAGGTGATCGAACCACTGGGCGCCCAGCGCAGGTGCAGTTCGACGATTGCCTGCGTCGCCTTCGGCGGGGCCAGATAAGTTCCGGCCACTTCGGTCCAGCCGTCCTTGGTCGCGCCATCGGTCGGGTGTTCGGCAAAGGCGGTCGGGTGCGTGTGAGGCTGAAATGTCGTATTCGATTCCGGGCCAATGGGGACGAGCTTATCGTTGGCGTCGCGCCAGATAACGCGGACCATGGCGCTGCGCCGTGGCGATTCAACCTCGGCTACTTGTCGCCAGGTCGAGAAGCGGTGCCACTGCCCGCCGGTCACCTGGAAGCGGCGCGTCCAATAACCGTCGAGCCCTTCGCGCGCGTCGCTTTTGATCGACAGGGCAAGTTGCTCGCCGTTACGGGCGCTACTGAACTGCGGCGCTAGCTCGCGGCGCGGCGTCATGGCTTGCCAGCCATCGACCGCGGCCACTTCGCTTAGCAGTTCATCGGCCGCGCGTGTCGAGGTCGCCAGCACGCCGAGAGCCAAAGGAACAATCGCCGCGCACCAGACAGCAAGGTGCGCACGCCGACCGACAAGCGTGCAGCGCATCGGCAACATCTCCGGTGGAGAGTGGAACTGACGGGGAGGAATCGCTCGACTCGAACAACAAACGTCGCGTAGGATCGCTTGTCGTTTTTCGTTCAGTGTTTCGCGTTCAGATATAATACATCGGTTCCGCCTGACGGCGAACCCTTTCGGCTAGATCCGAAAGCGAGATGTCGGCCAGCATGCGTTTTTCAGCGGCCGTCACTTCCTGCCAACAATTCCGCAGCACCCGGGCGGCAGCGGCGTCGGAATTGACGGCCGACGACGATTCGTCGGGGCCTTCGATGGCGCTAACGACGTCGGCCAAGGTGATTTGCCGCGGCGAGCGGACCAGCTCGTAACCGCCAGCGGCGCCGCGCGTGCTGTTGACGAAGCCCGACCCCTTGAGTTGCAGCAGAATCTGCACCAGAAACCGGGACGGGATGCCATGCCGATCGGCAATGCGACGAATCTGCACCGGCTGGCCCGAGCCATAGCTGGCCGCCAATTCGAGCATCGCCAGACAAGCGTATTCGGTTTTGGCGGAGACTTTCATGGGGTGGGGAAGTTGCTAGTTGCGAGTTGCTGGTTGCTAGTGAAAAGAACGCTACGTGGCGGTCGGCCGATTGCCTCTGCCTAGCAACTAGGAACTAGCCGCTAGCAACTTTTTCCTCATCCTTGCACATGCAGGCCGCATTCGGTCTTGGCGCTGCCGCTCCAGCGGCCGGCGCGTTCGTCTTCGCCGAACATCACGGCCCGAGTGCAGGGCCAGCAGCCAATGCTGGTGTAGCCCTGGTCGTGCAGCGCGTTGTACGGAATGTCTTCCTTGGTGATCAGCCGCCAAACGTCCTGCTTGGTCCAGTTAGCTAGCGGGCTGATTTTGACCAGACCGAATTTCTTGTCCCAGCCGACAATCGGCGCCACGGCTCGGTCGTTGCTCTGGTCGCGGCGGATGCCACTCATCCAGGCTTTCTGGCCGGCGGCCGCCTGATACAAAACGCGAATCTTGCGGTCGAAGCAGCATTGGTCCGGATTCGACTTGTACAGCGGCCCGCCGTTCGCCGCTTCGTACTCGGTCACGGTCGACTCGGGCTGCTTCAGTTCGACATCAATGCCGTACCGCTGGGCGACGCGGTCGCGGAGTTCGAGCGTTTCCTTGAATTGATAACCGGTGTCCAGGTTAAAGACCGGCACGGTGCGATCGATCTCGGCCAGGTAATGGATGATGACCATTCCCTCGGGGCCAAAGGCCGTGGCCATCGTCAGGCCCGGGTGGAAGTGCTTCACCGCCCAGGCGACGATGTCACGCGGGGTGGCCCCTTCGAGCAGGGCGCTTTCGGCCGCCAGCCAGCCCAAATCAACCCCAGCCGAAGCGGGCGTCGGCACGGTGGGAACCACCCGGCCGTCATTGGTTGGGGGGGCTTTCGCGGCGGTCTCGTTGGTGGCAGGGGGAGGAAACACAGTCAGTTTTACGAGTGGTTGGATTGACGTAAGGTGAAACGCCGCTTGACTCATGGAACACTCACCGCTTCATGGCCATAGGCCAATGCTAGGAATGATGCGTATTAAAGTCAACTATCTTACGTATCATCCTTCTTATCGGTTTGCCGGGCGTTAGGACTTCAATCTGTAGGGGTTATGCCAGCGGCAAACCGGCCCGCGATATTTGGCCCCCCCGGCCAGGTCGCAAAAGTCCGCGGGCTACCAGGCGTTAACGCTGGCCCGCGAACCGGTTGCTGCGTCACGCTAGGCCAAAGACGCACGCCGACTGGCGCTGCCCCCGGCTTTCGTCGCGTGGCATAATGCGCCCCTCGCCGTGGGGCGAACTGAGCCGAAGAGGTTGATGTTCGGGGGGGAATGGTATGGACGGGCTGTTGCAATCGTTGCGCACGAAGCGCACTTTTTTTCCTAGGGCGGTCTGCTTGGGGCTGCTGGTCACCAGCGCTGTGGCCTGGGCACTGGTTGCCGCGCGTCCGGCGCTGGCTGCCGACGATGCGGCCAATCCGCTGGCGGAATTGGTTGGCAAGACAGTGCAAATCGTCCTCAAGGCTGGCAAGACAATCGATGACGCCGAGGTGACCAAAGTAGTCGCCGCGCCGAATAAGCCCAGCGCGATCAAGGCGATCACCGTCAAGGTGCCCCCCTCGGGCAAGGTGCAAACCGTGGCGGCGGCGATGATCGACGAAATGAACATCGGCGACGAACCAGCCGACGTGACGTTCGATCGCAAGCTGGCTGCGATTGTTCATTCGCCGGAGAAGCGCTCGAAGCGCTTGGAGCACGAAGCGGCGGTGAAGTCGCGCCTCGAAGGCAAGCGGGCCCAGTTCTGGCCCGAACTGTCGACCGACGAGCAGGCCAAGCTTGTCAGCGAGTTGAAAAGCGAGACCGAAGCATCGTTCAAAAAGCACAACGCGCCGCCGATGACGCTGTACGAGACCAAGTATTATCTGTTCTACACCAACATGCCCCAGGAGCAAATCGCCGAGTACATCACGAAACTCGACCTCATGTATACCGAGCTGTGCAAGGTGTTCAGCATTCCGCCGGGCAAGAACATCTGGCACGGCAAGTGCGTGGTCGTCTGCTTCATCGAACAGGCCGCGTTCCAGGCGTACGAGCGGCTGGAGTTCAACAAGACCGACACCGATACCTATTACGGCCTGTGCCATTCCTACAGCGACGGCAAAACGATCGTCACGTGCTTCCGCGGCAGCGACCCGGCCGCGTTCGGCAACTTGCTGGTTCATGAGACCTCGCACGGGTTTTTGCACCGCTACCGGACGTCGATCCACATTATCTCGTGGGTCAACGAAGGGGTGGCCGACTGGGTGGCCGGCGCGGCGGTCAAAGGGACCATCCTGGCGCGCAAGCAACAAGCCGGCGCCGATCGGGCTCGGCAGCAAGGGAACCTGGGGGGCAACTTCTTCGACCAGGGGATCAACATCGAAGGCTGGCAGTACGGCGTGGCCGCCTCGATGGTCGACATCTTGCTGAAAATCGACGGCCGCAAATACAAGCAGTTCATCGACGGCATCAAGGAAGGGCTCGACTGGCCCGACGCCTTGCAAGCGGCATACGGCATGTCCCCCGAGGAATTGGTGCAGCGGTACGGCTACTCGATCGGCGTGCCACAGTTGCGCCCCTAAGTCAGGCATGTCTTGTCCGGGTGGCACGCCCGTTCTCGGGTGTGGGGAAGCTGGTACAGGCTGCCCAGCTAGATGGCGCTTCACCACGCCCTGCGCTGCGCTTGGGACGTGCCACCCATGAGGCGCATTGCCGCTCGTTTTCGGGTATCTTGCTCCTCGCCGGCGCGCCGTGTTCGGCGCTCTCTTCGCTTCACCTCTGGCAGGCGCATGCAATCATGGCAGAGCAAGTTTATCTGGCGATTGATCTCGGAGCCTCGGGGGGGCGCGTCTTCGCCGGGCGGTTCGATGGCAGCCGGCTGGCGCTCGACGAGTTGCACCGCTTCGAGCACGGGGGCATTCAAGCCGGCGGCGGGCTTTACTGGAACAGCCTCGGGCTGTGGCAGCAGATTGTCGAAGGCCTGCGCGCGGCTCACGCCCGCTATGGCGCCGCCATTCGCAGTATTGGCGTCGACACCTGGGGAGTCGACTACGGGCTGCTCGACGCCCGCGACGAGCTGCTGGGCCAGCCGCGCTGTTACCGTGACCGGCGCACGACGGGGGTGATGCAGCGCGTGTTGGAACAGGTGCCGCGCGAGGAAGTCTTTCGCCAGACCGGCGTCCAGTTCATGGGCATCAACACGCTGTATCAACTGGTCGCCATGCGCCAGCAGCGCTCGCCCCAATTGGATATGGCCAAGACGTTCTTGATGATGCCTGACCTGATCAACTGGCTGTTGACGGGTGTGAAGTCGTGCGAAGCGACGAATGCTTCGACGACACAGTGCTTCAATCCGACGACGCACGATTGGGCCCGCGACCTGCTGGGCAAGCTCGACATCCCGACCGAGATGTTTCTGCCCGTGACCGAACCAGGAAGCCGGCTGGGCAAGCTCCGCCCCGAAGTGGCCGATGAAACCGGCTTGGCCGATGTCGAGGTGGTGGCCCCCGGTACGCACGACACCGCCAGCGCTGTCGTGGCGGTGCCGGCGGCCTCGAAGCCCGGCGCGCGACCTGACTGGTGTTACATCAGTTCGGGAACCTGGTCCTTGATGGGGGTCGAAACGCCGGGGCCGGTGCTGACCGACGCTTGCTTGCGCTGGAACTTCACGAACGAAGGGGGCGTCGGCCGCACGATCCGGCTCTTGAAGAACATCACGGGGCTGTGGCTGGCCCAGGAGTGTCGCCGCGTCTGGCGGCAAAAGGGAAAAAACCTGTCGTGGGACGAGCTGACGCGACTGGCCGAAGCCGCGCCGGCGCTGGCCAGTGTGATCGATCCCGACGCCGCCGAGTTTCAGGCTCCCGGCGACATGCCCGAGGCGGTGCGGGCCTATTGCCGCCGCACCGGCCAGGCAGTTCCAACGGACGAAGGGGGCGTCTTCCGGGCGTGCCTGGAAGGGATCGCCCATCGCTACCGATATGTCTTGGGAGCGCTCGAAAGCCTGACCGAAGGACGGATCGAAACGATTCACGTCGTCGGTGGCGGAACGCAGAACAAACAGCTTTGCCAGGCCACGGCCGACGCCTGCCAGCGCCCCGTCGTGGCCGGGCCGGTCGAAGCGACGGTGATCGGCAACGTGATGGTCCAAGCCATGTCGGCAGGCGCGGTCGGCTCGGTGGCCGAGGCCCGCGAGGTGGTGGGCCGGAGCTTCGCGCTGGAACACTACGCGCCGCGCGCCAGCGCCCCATGGGACGCCGCGTACGAGCGGTTCCTGAAAGTCGCCGTGCGGTAACCGTTCTCGTTTCCTGGCGGTCCAGCCGATGCCGTTCAGCGAATCACTTGCCGAGCGCGTGCGACAGCAGTTGCGAGCCACGCGCGGCGTGGTCGAAAAGCGCATGTTCGGCGGGCTGGTGTTCCTGCTCAACGGCAACATGCTGGTGTGCGTTTGGCACGTGTCGCTGATCGCGCGCGTGGGGCCCGGCGAGCACGCGGCCGCGCTCGCCGAGCCGCACGTCAAACCATTCGACGTGGGGGGCCGGACGATGCGCGGCTGGGCGCTGGTCGAGCCCGAGGGCGTCGACACCGATCGGCAATTGCGCGCCTGGCTCGATCGCGCGCTGGCGTTCGTCGAAGCATTGCCTGCCAAGTAATCGCTGATCGAGGAAGAATGTGATGACCGAACAGGCTGCGAACGTCGATGACCTGGCCGGGCCGTGCGTGAGGATTTAACCGGCGCTTGCTTCCTTGGTTGAAATTGTCTCGTCAGGTGTGCCCCGGGTTGTTCAGGCAACGAAGCAGTTCTTGCAGCACCATCGCGGCATCCAAGCCTCGCTCTCGACACGCATACGCCAATGACTTACCACCGCAAGAGTAGTCGATGCCCAGTCGCTGAAAGCACGGCCATGTCTCGGGATGCTCGATCACCCAATCGGGGACCGACGTATCCAGGTCGCACGTGGTCATCGCGTCTCCGTCTTGCGAAACGAATGCCCTGTTTTCAACCCCACCACGAACCAAACCAGGGCGACGGCGCCGAGAAAAAACACGGTATCGCCCGGCACTCGTAGCCAGCGGAGGTTTTGCATTACGGGCGTCTGCATGAACTCGGGGCTCCGCGCGTACCAGTAGCCGTGCTCCACCGAAGCCCAGGTCTGCATCAGACCGACCGGCAACAGGCTCAGGAGACACATCGCCATCAATCCCCCGTTGAGCGCCCAAAACGAAAACCTTAACCCCCCATCTTTCCACTCTTGTCCCGGAATCAACGCGCGGAGGCAGACGAGCATCAGCCCGATGCCGAGCATGCCATAGACACCGAACAGGGCGGCGTGACCGTGCAACGGCGTCGTGTTGAGGCCCTGCATGTAGTACAGGGCGATGGGCGGGTTAATCATGAAGCCGAACAGCCCGGCCCCGATCATGTTCCAAAACGCCACGGAGACGAAGAAGTAGATCGGCCACTTGTACCGCCGCACCCAGGGCGTGAGCCGAGACCGCCGCAGGTCTTCCATCGCGTCGAAACCCACGAGCGTCAGTGGCACGACTTCGAGGGCGCTGAACACCGATCCCCAAGCCAGGGCGACCGTGGGCGTGCCAGAGAAATACAGGTGGTGACACGTTCCGATGATGCCCCCCGACAGGAAGATCGTCGCCGAGAGCAATGCCGCCGCCGCCGCGATGCCGGGTCCGATCAGTCCCAATCGCATGAAGAAGAAGGCGATGACCGTCGTGGCGAAGACCTCGAAGAAGCCCTCCACCCACAGGTGGACGACCCACCAGCGCCAGTATTCAACGATCGACAGGTGGGAGTGTTGGCCCCAAGTCAGACCGGCGCCGTAGAACAGGGCGATGGCGGCGCTCGCCACGGCCAGGAGCGTTACCAGTTGCTTCTGCTCGCCAGTCCGCCGCAGAGCGGGGAGTAATACTCGAACCATCAAGGCGAACCAGAGCAACAAGCCAGCGAACAGAGCGAGTTGCCACACCCGCCCCAGATCGACGTACTCGTATCCCTGGTGGCCGAAGTAGAACGACACGTTGTCCGACAGCTTGTTTTGCACACTCAACCATTGCCCGGTCAGCGATCCCGCGACGACAATCAGAAGTGCCAGAAAGAGGATGTTGACGCCAAGCCGTTGGCCCTTCGGCTCGTGTTCGCTCACGAGTGGGCCGATGAACAAGCCCGCCGCCAGCCACGCGGTCGCAATCCAGAACAGACCGATCTGAACGTGCCACGTCCGACTGACGCTGTAGGGCAGCCACTTCGAGAGCGGGATGCCGTAGAACCCGTCTCCCTCGACGCCATAGTGGGCCGTCACGACGCCGAGCAACATCTGCAACAAAATGAGTGCCGCCACGACCCAGAAATACTTGATGGTTGCCCGCTGCGATGGCGTGGCAACCCATTGGCCCAATGGATCGGCTTCGGGGAGCGCCGCCGTTTCCTCTTCGCTTTTGCGGGCGGCGTGCCACCACACCATTGCCGAGATGCCCGCCAAGAGCATGATGATGCTCATGCCGGTCCAGACGACCGTTTCGCCCGTGGCCCGGTTCCCGACCAGCGGCTCATACGGCCAGTTGTGCGTATAGCTAATCTCGGCATTGGCGCGGTTGGTGGATGCCGCCCACGAAGTCCAAAAGAAGAAGGCGGACAGCTTCTTTAGCCGGTCGGGATCGGAGACGGCATCCTTGGGGATCGCGTACTCGGCTTTGCCGTTGGCGAACACGTCCGAGTAGTGTTTGAGATTCGCCTGAAACGCCTCGGCGCGAATCGGCGGCAGAGTGATCGTCTTCGTGCCCGGATCGTAGGTGTTCGTCCTCATTACTTTCGCCAAGCGGCCTTGAAGCTGGGCCTGCCGTTCGCCGTCGAGCTTGGCGTATTCCGCGCCAAACTCCGTCGTCGCCCAGTGGTCGAGAATGAAAGTCGCTTCCCGGTGTAGCCAATCCGCCGTCCAGTCCGGGGCAACATAGCTGCCGTGGCCCCACACCGAGCCGACTTCCATCCCGCCGAGCGACTGCCAGACGTTTTGCCCCGCTTGGATTTCGCCGTCGTCAATCAGCACCGCACCATCGCTGGACACGACCTTAGCGGGCAGTGGCGGCATCTCCTGATAGATGCGAGTGCCGATCCAGCCGAGGATCAGAAAGGAAACGACCATCACAAGGGTAAAGGCGATCCAGAGTCGTCGCATGGCATCCTCTCTGTTATTCCGCCGGCCACTTCTTCACCTGGTGAACCAGCGGGCAATCCTCAGTTGCGCCCTTCGTTCGGCAATGTTCCACGATCTTGCCGAGCGACCGTTTCATTTGTCGCAGGCTGCGTATCTTCTGTTCGATGTCGGTGATCTTTGTCTCGGCCCGCTGGCGAATGTGTTCGCAGTGCGAGGCGACGAACGACAACTGCAGAAGCTCCCGGATCTCGGCCAGCGTGAAGCCGAGTTCCTTGGCCCGTCTGATGTAGTTCAATCGTTCGACGCTCGCCTCGTCGTACTGCCGGTAGCCGGACGGGCGGCGTTCCGGCTCCAGCAGCAGTCCTTCCCGCTCATAGAATCGGATCGTCTCGATCCCGGTTCCCGAGAGTTTGGCGACCTCGCCGATTCTCATGGTCTTCATCCCATGTCCCTTCGCAAGCCGCGATGGTGAGCCTGTTTTACAGCCTGGAGTATACTACAGAGTCAAGGGCCAAGCCGAAGCGGTGGGCATTTGTCAGAATGAAGCCGGACACCAAGTCGGGCCGGAGGATGGGAACTCCATAAACCCCGCGACGTTATCCTTTCGTTGCTTTTCCCGAGGCTGTGACCGCTATTGCCTTGATCGCCTATTCGTCGTTGGCGTATCGTAATAAGCGCATCGCCAGAATCTCCTGGTGACTGGTCTGGGCAAGTGCTTTGGCCAAATGAAAATGCGCCAGGAATTCAATGGAACTTGTAAAAACCGCCCAATTTGTGGAAGTCGAGCAAAGTCGTAAGTCACGTATCAGATCGGAGTTGTGCAAATGCTGCGAGTCGGAATAGTTGGCATCGGCTTCATGGGGATGATTCATTACCTCGCCTACGAGAAGGTGCGCGGGGCGCGGGTTGCCGCCATTGCCACGCGCGACAAGAAGAAACTGGCCGGCGATTGGCGCTCGATCAAGGGGAACTTCGGCCCGCCGGGCCAGATGATGGATTTGTCGGCGCTCGATTGCTACGAAGATTGGCGGATGCTGCTGGACGATTCGAAGATCGACCTGATCGATGTCTGTCTGCCGCCTTCGCTGCACGCCGAGGTAACCAAGGCCGCCTTGGCCGCGGGCAAGCACGTGCTGGTCGAAAAGCCGATCGCCCTGCACGTCAAGGAAGGCAAGCAGATGGTCGACGCCGCCCGCCGCGCCAACCGGCAATTGCTCATCGGCCAGGTGCTGCCGTTCTTTCCCGAGTATGCCCACGCTTACCAGTTGATCAAAAGCGGTAAGTATGGCCGGCTGCTCGGCGGACATTTCAAGCGGGTAATTGCCGAGCCGCACTGGTTGAAAGACTTTTTCAATCCCGATCAGGTCGGCGGGCCGCTGGTCGATCTGCACATTCACGACGCCCACTTCATTCGCCTGTTGTGCGGCATGCCCCAGTCCCTGTTCAGCACCGGTCGGCTGCGCGACGACGTGGTCGAGTTCTTCGAGACGCAGTTCCTCTATCCCGATCTGGCCGTCACGGCCAGCGGCGGCGTGATCGGGCCGCAGGGGCGCTCGTTCACGCACGGCTTTGAGATCCACTTGGAAGGGGCCACGCTGGTCTATGACTTTGCCGTGGTTTCGGACAAGCCGACGATGAACATCCCGTTCACCATCCTCGGTCCCAAGGGGCAAGTCATTCAACCCAAGCTGCCGGCGGTCGATGCGTTCGTGGCCGAGTTGACCGAGGCCGTGAAGTCGGCCAAGCAGAACAAGCCGTCGGAGCTGCTGTCCGGGGCGCTGGCGCTCGATGCGCTCGAACTGTGTCAGAAGCAGACCCAATCGGTGCGAACTGGCAAAATGGTTCGCGTGTAGTCAATCGTTCATGGCGGAGATCATCGCATGGCTGCCGATTCGTTTCGTTGTTTGCTCGTGACCAAGGAAGCCGATGGCAAGTTCAAACTGGCCGTCACCGAGCGGTCCCTTGGCGACCTGCCCGCCGGCGACGTGTTGATCGACGTTCGCTATTCCTCGCTCAACTACAAAGACGCCCTTTCGGCGGCCGGGCACCCCGGCGTGACCCGCAAGTTCCCGCACGTGCTGGGGATCGACGCCTCGGGCGTGGTGCTCGAAAGCAAGAGCCCGGACCTTCGCCCCGGCGACGAGGTGCTGGTCACCGGGTTTGATCAGGGACAGAACACCTGGGGTGGTTTTGCCGAGCGGATTCGTGTGCCGGCCGGCTGGGTCGTGAAGCTGCCGCGCGGCATGAGTCTGCGCGACGCGATGATCTACGGCACGGCGGGCTTCACGGCCGCGCTTTGCGTGGCCGCGCTTGAATGCGCCGAAGTCCCGCCGACCAGCGGGCCGGTGCTGGTCACCGGCGCCAGTGGCGGCGTCGGCTGTGTGGCGGTCGCCATCCTGGCCAAGCTGGGCTATCACGTCACGGCCGTCTCGGGCAAGCCGGCCTCGCGCGACTGGTTGAAGAAGCTGGGCGCGGCCGAAGTCATCGACCGTGCCGAGGTGACCGACGCCAGCAACAAGCCAATGCTGGCCGAGCGTTGGGCCGGCGCGGTCGACACCGTCGGCGGGTCGATGCTCTCGACCGTCGTTCGCACGTTGAAGCGGAACGGCTGCGCGGCGGCGTGCGGACTGGTCGGCGGCACTGACTTGCCGCTGACGGTTTACCCCTTCATCTTGCGGAACGTCACACTGGCCGGCATCGATTCGGTCGAATGCGCGATGCCGCTGCGCTTGGCCACGTGGGAAAAACTGGCCGGCCCCTGGCGACCGGCGAAGCTCGACGAGCTGGTCGCGGCGACGGCCAGCCTGGATGAGATGCCCGAGTGGATCGAAAAGATTCGCGGCGGCCACGTCGCCGGCCGGTTGCTGGTCGAACCAGGCTTGCGCCGCTGAAGGATCGCTTGATGGCAACCGTATGCGACTTCTTTGGCGTCGCAGGCCAAGTGGTGAACATCCCTCCCTTTCAGGGAGGGTAAACGCATTACCCGCCAGAACGCTGACGATTTGGCAAACCGCCAGTTGTTGAAGCGTGTCAGGCCGAGAGCGCCTTGACCCTCCCCCCTGCCCCTCCCTGAAAGGGAGGGGTGTTTGTCGCGCGCGACGCATGACATGGACGCAGGGCGACCATTGACCGAAGCGCGGTCTATTCCGCAGGCTTTTCGGATTCCGGCGGCTTGGGTTCGGCTTCGGTTGGCTGCTGGGTGAAGAACTGCTTCAGATCGCCGAACGTCCGCAGCGGGGCTTTCCCTTTTTTCATCGCCTCGGTCAGCGGCACGATCTCTTTGGGCTGCGGCTTTGACGTGAACTGGGCCGGCGCGCGCGACTTTTCCGGACGCCCCTTGGCGTATTCATGGCGCTGCTGCGGCGGTCGACCGCCAGCCGCGTGGGAACGCTGCGGTTGTTGTTGCGCCGAGCGTGGCGGACGTTGTTGGCCCGAAGAGCCCTGCTGAGCAGATGATCGCTGTTGTTGCGGTGGGCGCTGCTGCCCGCCCCCCTGTTCGCCTGCTTGTTGCTCGCCGGACTGTTCGTCGCGGCCGCGGCGTTGTGGCGGTGGGCGGCGCGTGCCGGGCTCGATCATTGTCAACGACACGCGGCGGCGCTGCTTGTCGACTTCGATCACCCAGACCTTCACCATATCGCCGACCGAGACGACTTCGTGCGGATCCTTGACGTACCGATCGGCCAACTGGCTGATGTGGACGAGCCCGCTGTCCTTCAGCCCGATGTCGACGAACGCGCCGAAGTCGACCACGTTCAGCACCGTGCCGGCCAACTCCATGCCCGGCGTCAGATCGTCAACCTTGATAATCCCCTGCTTGAACATCGGCGGCGGCAGCGATTCGCGCGGGTCGCGGCCGGGGCGGCCAAGCTGGGCAATGATGTCCCGCAGCGTGAGCGCGCCCAGGCTCAATTCCCCAGCCAATGGGTCGACCTGCAATTGACCGGTGCGCTGGGCCAGCGACGCGGCCCGCTCTTTGTCGAGCAGGTCGGTCGGCGCGGCCTCGACCTTGGACAGCACGGCCGTGGCCGCCGTGTAGCTTTCGGGATGAATCCAGGTCGTGTCCAGCGGGTTGTCGCCGCCGGCAATTTTCAAAAAGCCCGCCGCCTGGACAAAAGTGCCGTCGCCGATGCCGTTGACTTCCTTGAGTTGCTCGCGATTGCGGAACGGGCCGTTCGCGGTGCGGTGCTCGACCAGCCGCTGGGCCGTCAGTTGATTCAGCCCAGACACATAGCGCAATAGCGACGCGCTGGCCGTGTTCAGATCGACGCCGACAAAGTTCACCGCCGATTCGACGACCGCGTCGAGCGAATCCTTGAGGTGCTTGGCCTTCATGTCGTGCTGATACATGCCCACGCCGATGTTGGCCGGGTCGATCTTGACCAGCTCGCTCAGCGGATCCTGCAAGCGACGACCAATCGAAATGGCCCCGCGCAGCGTGGCGTCGTAATTGGGAAACTCGGCGCGGCCGACCTGGCTGGTCGAATAGACGCTGGCCCCCGCTTCGTTGACGATCGTGTAGCTGATGCTTCGTCCCGTCAGTTCGCCGGCCAGCAGCCCAGCCACAAATTGCTCGGTCGCCCGGCAAGCCGTGCCGTTGCCGATGACAATCGTGTTCAGTTGATGCTTGTCGATCAGTTCGACAGCTTTCTGGCGAGCTTCGGCCTGGCGCTCTTCCTTGCCAATGATGTTGATCAGGCCGTGATCCAGCAGGTTGCCGAACTCGTCGAGCGCGGCCAGCTTGCAACCGCTCTTGAAGCCCGGGTCGATCGCCAGCAAACGGCGCTCGTGGACCGGCGCTTGCAACAACAACTTGCGCAGGTTCTGGATGAACACCTCGACCGCGTGCTCTTCGGCCAGATCAGTCAACTCGCGGCGGACTTCACGTTCCAGGCTCGGCAACACCAGCCGCGTCAGCGCGTCACGGACGCAGCCGCGCAGAAACTCGGCGTGCGGATGCACGGCCGGCACGAGCAAGTCCTCGGCGGCCTGTTGCATACCGGCGACGTCGAACTCAATCTTGATGCGCAGGATCCGCGCCCGCTCGCCCCGGT
The DNA here is from genome assembly GCA_018242585.1 of Planctomycetota bacterium. Taxonomy (NCBI): domain Bacteria; kingdom Pseudomonadati; phylum Planctomycetota; species Planctomycetota bacterium. The sequence goes on along the minus strand of JAFEBQ010000020.1, from coordinate 78,663 downwards.
TGATGGCCAGAATGCGGTGGGGCGGAATCTTCCCCAGCTCGTCGCTGAAGTTGAAATAGTCGCGGAACGCGCGCTGCAGCCAGGCCTGACGCTCTTTCTGGCGATCGAGCTTCCGCTGCTTGCGCAGATCGGTGGCCTTTTTCTTCTTGCCCGCTTCCCCCTTGGCCGGCTTGGCCATGGCCGGGGCAGGAGCCGCACTGTCTGTCGGCGCGGGAGCCTCGGCCACGGCGGCACTGGTCTCCGAGGTGGTTTCGACAGCCGTGCTCGCCAGTTCGGCAGCTACGGATGGTTCCGAGGGGGCGGGTTCGGGGTCGGTTGGCGCTTCGGCCTCGGGTTCAACAGTCGTCGAGGCCACGGCCGGCGCGGGAATCGACTCGTCCGCGGACGCCTCCTGGGTTTCAGCTTCCTTGGCTGGCGCCGCTGGCTCGGAAGTCTTCTTGGACTCTTGCTCGATGGCGCTAGTGATGATTCGTCCCGAGCGGTCGAAGATCGGCCGCAGACGTTCGCGCAGATCGGCCCGCTCGCTGAACATCTCGGCCAGGATGTGACCCGCCCCCAGCAGCGCGTCGGCCGCCGAGCCGACGTGCTTGTCCGGGTTGACGAAATCGCGCGCTCGCGCGTCGAGGTCGGCGCAGGCCGAGTCGGCGTTCAGGATTTCCAGCGCCAACGGTTCCAGTTCGCGCTGCCGGGCCGTGGTGGCGAGGGTTTGTTTCTTGGGCTTGTACGGCAGGTACAAGTCTTCGAGTCGCTTGGTGGTGTCGGCCTTGGCGATGGCCGCCGACAACTCGGGGGTCAGCCGGCCTTGCGACTCGATCGAGCGGAGAATCGTCTGCTTGCGCTCGGCCAGCAGGCGTTCTTTGATTACGCGCTCTTGCACGGCGCGGATTTGCTCTTCGTCGAGCCCGCCCGTCTGGTCCTTGCGGTAGCGCGTGATGAACGGCACCGTATTGCCAGCGTCGAGCAGGCCGACGACGGCTTCGACGCGCGCCAGCGGTAACCGCACGGCGGCGGCAATCTGACCCAGATCGATAACCGGCAAATTGGGCATACGCTCCCGTTCCGTCGAACCGCGATTTCCGCCCACCCAGCAGCAATGCTTGCGATGGCGGGCGGCAGTGGCGATCCCGTGATTCGCGCTCTTGACCCGAGCGCCCCGAGCCGACAGGCACGATCGGCCTGCTAGCAAATCATTCCCCACCACCGTTCGAGCCGCGGGGCGGCCGATCACCAAGACGCTCCTCTCACTCGGAGCGTCTCGCATGTCGATCGATCGAACCGGAGACAGTCAAGTTCGCGCAACCACAACAGATCAACCGGTTTAATCGATTTGGCAATCTATGGATTGCCTGGGCGACTGTCAAGCTTCAGACCGCCGGCGCTAGGGGTGGAAGCAAATACCGTTACCGTCGGTTTAATGCTGTCGCCGTGCCCAGGTCCGCTAGCTTTGCTGCGCCGAAAAAAATGTTTAATCGGCAGAAAAACTCCAAACTTGCGCCATGCGTACAACCGATAAGTAGGACGCAACAGGGCGGGCAAAAAAGTGCCGTCATTTTCGACGGGCTGGAACACCTCACGTCGTAAGGAAGCGTCCCCGATGGCTCGAGCCCAACTGCGTGTCTATTACGGCCCGGATAAACTTCGCACCTCGGTGGCCGCCGCTCCCGAGCAAAACGATACAGTTCGCGTGCGGCTGCGCGACGTCGCCCACTTGCTGGCCGACGCGGTGGAAAGCCGCCGGACCTGGTTGCGTGACTTCGCCGACGACGAGGTGACCTTGTCGAGCGACCTGTACGAAGTGCTGATGGCCTACCAGCACTACCGCCGTCCGTCGGCCTAAGCCGCTCGGTGCGCGACAAATCAATCACTAACACAAGCCCAGGGGTTTCACCTCCTGGGTTTTTTATTGCGCGCTATGACGAAAAATCGCATTCGCGCGGGCCTATGGCCCAGCGACTAGAGCACGAAACGTCGTTCACGCTCCTCCTCATAGTTTTGCTCTCCGTGTCTTCTCTGCGTCCTCTGCGCCTCTGCGGTTCAATTGGCATTTCTTCGGTTATCGCCGCCGAGAGGGGGCGATGGTGCCTTCGTCGGGGCTGCTGGCCGTGGCGTACAATCGCCGCGGAATGCGCCCCGAGCGGTATGCCAACCGGCCGGCCGCGCAGGCCGCTTGCATGGCCCGCGCCATGCGAACCGGATCGGCCGCGTGGGCGATGGCCGTGTTCAGCAGCACGCCGTCGACGCCTAGCTCCATGGCAAAGGCCACGTCGCTGGCCGTCCCCACGCCGGCATCGACGATGACCGGATAGTCCGGGTCGTCTTGCTTCAGGTATTCGAGGCAGATGCGGATGTTGTTCGCGTTCAGAACCCCCTGCCCCGAGCCGATCGGGCTGCCGGCGGGCATCACGCTGGTAGCGCCGGCTTGCTTCAATTGCCGCGCAATCACCGGATCGTCGGTCGTGTAACAAAGCACCTGAAAGCCGTCCGCCACCAGTCGCTTCGTCGCTTCCAAGGTCGCCACGGGGTCAGGCAGCAGCGTCTTGGTATCGGCCAAGACTTCCAGTTTCACCCAGTCGGCGCCGGGGTTGTTCAGGCCGCTGAGGATTTCACGCCCCAACCGCGCCACGCGCACGGCATCGTCCGCGGTGAAGCAGCCAGCCGTGTTCGGCAGCAGGATATAGCGCGACGTGTCCAGGTGATCCAGCAAGTTGCGACCGGCCGAGTCGACCAGCCGTTCACGCCGCACGGCCACCGTTACGCATTCGGTCCCCGAAGCGCGGAGCGATTCCCCCATCAACTCGTAAGACGAGTACTTGCCGGTGCCAACGATCAGCCGACTGGTCAGCCAGTGCCGGCCCAGTTGGAAGCGGTCGTCATCAATCGCGGTATCGTTCGAGGGGGCGACGTCGGTAGCCATAAGAGAAGATCAATTCCAGTCAACCAAGAGAAGACACCTGATGTTGCGCCGCGCCGCCTAGCCGCCGCCAGCTAGCGTGACGACCTCGACCGCGTCGCCGGCGCGCAGCACGTGGCGCGGATGTTCGGCGCGCGGCACCAGGTTCAGGTTCACCTCGACGGCCACGTGGGGCGCCTTGATGCCCAACTCGGCCAGCAACAGCGACACCGTGGCGCCGGCCTCGATGCACCGTGGCTGGCCGTTGAGGGTGATCTGCACCGGTGTGGTGGCCACTGCTACTGTCCACGGACTTGGGTGTTGCGAATGCTGGTCACGAGCAACGGCAGAAACTCCAACTGGGCCGGCGTGCCAGTTCGGCTGTTGGTGACCGCCGGGCTGTAGTGGAAGCCATACAGCGCCATCACGCCACTTCCCAATTCCGTGACGCACAAAATGCTCTGGGCCATCTGGATGCCGCCCATCGAGCGCAAGTCGCACGCGGCGGTCACGATCAGAAACTTGGGCTGCTTGCCGGCTTCGACCTTCAAGTCCTTCAACACGTTGTGTTGCATGACCGCGGCCAAGCCTTTGGTGACTGGGTGGATGACCGCGCCGCGCAGATCGCCGGTCAGGAAGTCAAGCGTAAAGATGGCGTCGGTCGTGCCGTCGCACGAGCCGGTGGCAATGGCGAAGTTTTCACCTCGATCCGTGGCGGTGGCCTGGACCGTTTGCTGGGGGATCAAAGCGCTCACTCCCAGGCCGATGGCAATCCCTGCGATCACCCAAGTCACGCGGCTGAACAGCATGCGTCGAATCATGAAGGACGCTCCTTGAACGGAAGAAGAGTGGTTTAACGATGACGATGGGTTCGCGCCGACCGTCCATTCCAGACGGCCAGGGCAAGCTCGAAAAGCACTACCCCGACTTGCGAACCAGTGGCTGCCATCCTAGCGTTCGGCTCGAAGATATTCCATAGTTTTGCGTCTGGGATCGATGCTCGATCGGCGGCCGGACAATGGGGAGTTGGCGAGAAAATCAAGGGCTGCATCTCGGGGCTTACTCTGGGCCGATGGCGCTGTTATATAGGGTCGAAACCCGAAACCAACGGCGGTGCCACGGAAATCACCCGTTGGTCTTGGGTCGCTAGCCGCCAAACTTATTTCCGGTCGAGCAAGGAGCATCGGTCATGCCCACGAATGGTTCATTGAATCGCAAACTGCGCATGGCGTTGGTCGGGGGCGGCGCGGGCTCCTTTATCGGTCGCGTCCATTGCACGGCCGCCGTGCTCGACAACCGGGCCGCCTTGGTCGCCGGCGCGCTGTCCAGCGATCCGGCCAAGGCCAAGGCCTCGGCTGCCGACTACGATATTCCGGCGGCGCGGGCCTATGGTTCCATCACTGAACTGGTTGCCAGCGAGACCAAGTTGCCGGCCAGCGAGCGCATCGACTTTGTCTCGGTGGCCACGCCGAACCACACCCACTTTGCCATCGCCAAGGCCGCCGTCGACGCCGGCTTCAACGTCATCTGTGACAAGCCGATGACGTTCGATCTGGCCCAGGCCGAAACCTTGGCCGAGACGGTCAAGAAGTCGGGCGTGGTGTTCGCGGTCAGCCACAACTACACCGGCTATCCGCTGGTGCGTCAAGCGCGCGAGATGATCTTGAACGGCGACCTGGGCGAGATCAACGCCATCCGGTCCTGCTACATCCAAGGCTGGCTGCGCACTCGGCTGGAACAAGACTCGCAGAAGCAAGCCGCCTGGCGAACCGATCCGTCCAAGAGCGGCATCGCGGGTTGCTTTGGCGACATCGGCACGCACGCTTACAACTTGGCTCGCTACACGACCGGCTTGCTGCCCGAAACGATCAGTTGCCATCTCAAGATTTTCGTGCCGGGCCGTCAGCTCGACGATTATGGTTGCGCGATGGTCCGGTTCGAGAACGGCGCGCTAGGCACGGTGACCGCTTCGCAGATCAGTCATGGTCGCGAGAACGATTTGTTCATCGAAATCGACGGCACCAAGGGCTCGCTCGAATGGCACCAGGAAGAGCCGAACAAGCTGATCGTGCGTCGCAACGGGCAGCCGATGAACATCTACACGCGCAACCCGAACGCCGATTACATGACCGGTGGCGCCAAGGCGGCGTGCCGCTTGCCGGGCGGGCACCCCGAGGCGTTCTTCGAGGCCTTTGCCAATGTCTATCGCGCGTCCTTCGACGACATGGCGCTGAGGGCCGAGGGAAAACCGTTCGAGAAGACGAACACGGTTTACCCGAATGTGAACGACGGCGTGGAAGGGATGTACTTCATCCAGCAATCGGTGGCCAGCAGCAAGGAAAACGGCGCTTGGCTGCCGATGAAGCACCCCTTGGCCCGCAAGTAAGAAGTAGCCTTTGCGCGCTGGCCGCCGCGCATTGACACCTCTCCCTTTCAGGGAGAGGTCGCGGAGCGAAGCGCAGCGGGTGAGGGTAAAGACGCGAAGGCCAGATGTCTTTGTGCAAAGGTCAAACCTTTGGCGCGAAGCGTTTTGGCTGTGAACGCCTTGGCCCTCCCCCAGCCCCTCCCTGGAAGGGAGGGGTGTTTGCGTGTGATCGGGCTGAGCGTTACCCCGCGTCGTGGCTAACCCTCGTCGTAGTCGCTGCGGCTGCCGCCGCTGAAGCGCATCACGTAGTACAGCAGCGTCATGATCGATTGCAGCGTGCCGGCCACATAGGTCCAGGCCGCCGCGTTCAACACGCCGCGCACGTATTCGAGCCCGTCGCGATCGATCACGCCTAGTTCCACCAGGTGGCGTTTGGCGCGATTGCTGGCGTCGAACTCGACCGGCAGATTCACGACCTGGAAGAAGACCACGCACGAAAAGGCGACGATGCCAATCGTGATCATGGTGTGGCTACGGGCCAGCAGGCCGACCATCAACAGCAGCGAACTAATGCCGCCGCCAAAGTTCGCCAACGGCACGGCCGCGTTGCGCAGCATCATCAGCGCGTAGCTCTCGGCGTCTTGCATGGCGTGGCCGGCTTCGTGCGCGGCAATGCCCACGGCCGCGATCGACTGGTTGTGATAGACCGCGGGGCTAAGCCGCAGAACCTTCTGGCCCGGATCGTAGTGATCGCTCAGCTCGCCGGGCGTGACCTCGATGCTGATGTCATTCAAGCCAGCGTGATTCAGCAACAGGCGCGCGGCCGCGGCTCCCGACAAACTGGCCGGGATTTGCTGGGCGACGGCATAGGCCGACTTCACACGAAATTGCGCCCACATCGCCAGCAACAGCGCCGGCGCCAGGAACACGAAATAGATGGGATCAAACGGCATGTACATGTCTGGAGGCTACTCGTTAGCCCCTTGGGGCCGGGCGACCTTCGGCCGGTTCGCACCCTGCGAGCCAGCGACCGATCGCAAGCATTCTGGAGCTATTTTACGCATTCCCCGCCTGATGGTTGGGCAATCGGGCGCGCATTTGCAGCAAGTGGTTGGCACATCTTGCTTTGTTGCGCGGTTTTCGCGACCTGGAACATCGTCACCACCCGACCTTCGACTGGAAAGATGTACCCTCGGCTGTTAAGGTCCGAAACAGTGGAATATTCGTCGGTCGGGCACGATGCGGGTCGGTGTCTTCTCGGCCGTGGTTAAATCGCGGTCTCTCCCAGTAGTTTACGAGAATTGGCTTTATGTCTTTGTTCGTTCGGTCGTGGCGTGGCGTGGTGCTGTCGAGTGTCGGGTTGCTGGGCGTATACGCCGGGGCCTTGTTTTTGACCGGGTGCAATGACACCTCGGCGACGTCGTCGCCCACCGCACCGGCGCCAGCTGCGTCGACCGCTCTGCCCAGCGACGAGCAATTGAAGGCCCGGCTCGACGCCGTGATCGACGAGGTGAAACGCCGCCGGTTGAATCCCAAGGTGAACAACGCCTGGCAGATCGTTCATGGCGTGTTGTCCTACGGCTATGACCTGCAATTAAGCGTTGACGGTCAGCCCGTCACCAAAGGCCTCGACTGGATTTTGAACGGTGGCGAGTTCAAAGGCTGGGTCTTCACCCCCGGCGAAAAAGGGCTTGAGTCGCCGCTTGATCCCGGCAGCAAGGTCGGTTCGGGGCACGAGGACCAGTGGGTCGGCTACATGTCCCAGTGTGGCGTGCCAATGGACACGCCGCTGATTGTCAACGGCACAACCTACCATGTGCGCGATCTGCTGACGCAAGCCGAGTGGGACACGCGCGACGGCATGGAAGCCACTTGGACGTTGATGGCGCTGTGTACCTATATGCCGCCGGATCATTCTTGGGTGGCGCGCGACGGCAGCAAGTGGAACATCGACCGGCTGGTGGCGATGGAAACGCCGCGTCAAATTTCCAACCTGGGCGAGGCGGCCTGCGGCGGCTCGCACCGGATGTACACCCTGGCCGTGGCGGTCAATCGTCGGCTTCGCGCCGGCGGGCCGTTGGATGGCGGCTGGGCGGCGGCCCAGAAGATGATCGACGAATGCGTACAGGCCGCGCGGATGTACCAGCAGCCCGACGGCTCGTTCTCAACCAACTACTTCCAGCGCTCGGGCACCGCGGGGGACGTGGCGCTGCGGCTTAACAACACAGGCCACACGTTCGAGTTCCTGGCGGTTTGTCTGCCCGACGAGGAGCTGTCGAAACCTTGGATGGTCAGGGCCTGCGTCTCGCTGTTGAAGATGTTCGAGATGACCAAGGATCTCGACCAGGAATGTGGCGGGCTGTATCACGCATCGCACGGGTTGCGCATCTATCGCGCCCGTCGGTTCGGCGAAGATGCCACCATGCACCCGGTGGCCTCGCCCCTGACGGCGAAATAGACCGGGCCGTCGAGGCACGCCTAGTCCGATCCCAAACGAGTGGGTGCCATGCTCAAGCCCCTCAGGCTTGAGCAGGCGAAGCGTGTACAGGCATGCTCAAGGCTTAGGGCCTTGAGCATGGCGCCATTGCGGCGATCGGATAAGTAGTTTGCCCTCACGGCTATTGCTCGGCAGCAATGCGGCAACCGAAGTCATGAAGCGTTGCCCCGCAATGCGCGTCATTCATTCCATCCAACCTCAATGAGCGTAGGATTAGCTCGATGAAACATAAAGCTGCCTCGCTTTCCTCACGCGGAGCCGCGTGCGTCTGCTTTCTCACGACGTGGATGTGTCTGGTTGGCTTTGCTGCCGGAGGGGAGGCGGCGCCAGGTGAATTGAAGGCTGGCTTTGGCCAGGTAGACATCACACCACCGGTGGGAGCCATCATTACGGGTCCGGGAGGACCGACGAGCACTGGCACCGATGATCCGCTACGGGCGCGGGCGATGGTTGTCGAGAGTGGCGGCAAGAAGCTCGTCATCGTGGGCGTGGACCTGGTGAAAATTCGTCACGACTTGGCGGATCGAGCCATCGCGCTCGTGACCCAGCAGACGGACATCACGCGCGATGCGGTGCTGGTTTGCCCGAGCCACAACCATAGCTCCCCGCTGATCCCGGCCGACGGCGACAAGGCCACGGCCAACAAAGCCTACATCGACACCCTGCCCAAGCTGATCGCCGACAGCATCGTCCGGGCGAACCAAGCGCTGCAGCCCGCCCGCATGTCGATCGGGCGCTCGCTGGTCCTGGAGGGGCACATCAACCGCCGGCTGATTTCCAAGTCGGACGGGCTTGTGCTGAACACCTGGCTCAAGAAGTTGAACGATCTCAAGCAGGTGCCGCAGGTGCTCGGCAGCGAAGGGGTCATTGACCCGGAGCTGTGGCTGGTGCGGTTTGATACGCGGGATGGAAAAATGCTCGGGTCGCTGGTGAACTTCACCTGCCACCCCTGCCTGCACGATCGCATCAAGATTCACACCTGGTCGGCGGATTTTCCTGGTGTGATCGCGGAATACGTCACGAAGGAGTTCGGGCCACAAGCGGTGTGTGTCTTTACGCAGGGTGCGTCCGGCAACATTCAGCCCCCCGTGAGTTGGGCGCCAGACTGGAAGGAGCGCTCCGCCGTATTTGCCACAGCGGCCGTGGATGCCGCGAAGGCAGCGATTCCCGTCGAGGGGCCCGTGGTCGTGGACTATGCGCGTCGCGATATCGACGTGCCGCGCTGCAATGCCGAGGCGCAGCGTCCGGGGGCCATCAGTCGACTGGGCTGGCGACCGGAATCATTCGAGGGGGCGAAACGCACCGCTGCGGCGATGCCGCACCTGCTGAATGTGCCGGTGAGCGCTGCGCGGATTGGCCCGTTCGCCATCGCGACGAACGCGGGTGAGCTGTTTGTCGAATGGGGCATCTTGGTGAAGAAACGCTCGCCTTTCCCACACACCATCCTGAGCGAACTGACCAACGACTGGGTCGGCTACGAACCCACGGAATTGGCCTTCCAGCACGAGGGCTACGAGACGCTAGCCGGCGCGAATTTCGTGGCGCTCGAAGGCATTCAAAAGCTTGTGGATACCGCGGTCGAAATGCTTGACGAGCTTTGGAAGAAGGGCAACGGCCCGAATTGAATTGGAGAGCGGCGCTCGATGGGCCTTCTACCTATAGGAACTGAACGCCTCTCTCGTTCTAGCTTCGTCGCACGAAAGACAATCACTTCGCTGGCAAGCGTTTCATCTTGATCGGCTTGTCCAAACTGTCGAAGCACTGCTCGCCGTGCTTGGTCAAATACGCACGCAGCTCGGCCGGTGAGTTCGTGATCTGTCCCAGGGCCGTTCCGACCGCCGTCGCCGGGTTGGCCAGCTTGGCCAGATCGGGAGCCGTCCCTTTTAGCTCACCGCGCTTGATGGCGGCGGCGATCACGTCGGGATCGAGGATGAAGAAATCGACGTTGTCCTTGTCGATGACGCGATACAGAACCAGGTCGTACTTTGTCGGTTCGCTGGGTTCAGAGGTCAGCACGCTGAGGATCGACAGCTTGCCGACCGTGGTGGCATAGACGGGCATCGACTCTTCGTCCCCCGGCTGGGCCTTCTCGCCGGGAATGGGGATCGGAACCATCCGCATGGTCGTCGGCGAGCCGGGCGCGGCGGACAACGTAAACCGGTCAGGCGGCTGATTCTCTTCCCCTTTCTCGGGGATGATCTCCCAGCGACCGAACAGCCGATCGTCGACCTTGGAATCCTTGGCGTCGCTAACCGGATGATCGCAGGGGACGCAGCCCAGCGCGCCGGTCCACAGCGGACTCAACAACATCGCCCACCAGAAGAATGTTCGGCGTGGCATGATCTGCTTCTCCGCTTTGAAAGTTGAACGGCAACCAGCACGAAGCGAACGCCTTGTTCGCAGCGTCAAATAAGCGCGCCCATTATCGCGCGCGGCGCACTTGGCTCAAGCCTTGGCCGCTTCGGGGGCGAAATGCCGCAGGGCCAGCGTCTTGAGCCCCTTCAAGTCGAGCTTGCCGGTCCCCAAGACGGGAATCTGCTCGACCTGAAAGAAGCTGTCAGCCGACGGAATCCACAAATTGGGCAAGCCCAGTTGTCCGAGTTGCTTGACAATCTGATCAGGCGTTTGCGCCAGTTCGGTGTGAATGACCACCAGCCGTTCCCCCTTGCGGGCGTCGGGCACCGCGGTGACGGCGACGCAGATTTTGTCCTGCTCGGCGCCGATCACTTGCTGAATTGCTTCCTCGACGCCGATGTGCGGCACCATCTCGCCGGCAAGTTTTGAGAACCGGCTCTCGCGGCCGGTGATCTTGATGAAGCCATCGGCGTCGATCATCGCCACGTCGCCGGTGTTGTACCAGCCGTCGCGCATCACCTTGGCCGTCAGATCGTCGCGGTTCAGGTAGCCCTGCATCACATTTGGCCCCCGAACCAGCAGCAAGCCCGGCGTGTCAAAGCCCAACTGCTCGCCGGTCTCGGCATTGATCACCTTGGCCGCCACGCCGGGAATGGGCCGGCCGACGGTTCCTTCCTTGGCCACCACTTCATCGGTCGGCGGCGCGCGCCGCGCGGGAATGTTCACCGCCACCAGGGGCGAACACTCGGTCGTGCCGTAACCTTCGACCGGGCGGACGTTGAACTTCTTTTCAAAGGCGTCGCACAAGTCGACCGGCAGCTTCTCGGCCCCGGCCACCACGACTTCGAGCGAGCGCATTTCTTCAACGTCGGCGCGGCGCAGGAACGACCGCAAAAACGTCGGTGCGGTGATAATCACCGTCCCCTTGTGCCGCTGGCACAGCTTGGCGATTTCGTGCGTGTCCAAGGGACTGAAGTGATAGGCCCCCTTGATGTGCATGGTGAGCACGGTCCACATCGTGGTCGTGTAGCCCAACGAGTGAAAGAACGGCACCGCGCCGAGCAGCACGTCCTGCCGCGTCAGTTGCACGATCGAATCGATCGCTTCGACGTTCGAGCCCACGTTGTGGTAGCTGAGGACCACTCCCTTGGGCTCGCCGGTCGAGCCCGACGTGAAGATCACCACCAGCGTATCGTCCGGGCTGACGTGCCGCAGGCCGAGCAGCCGTTCGAGCACCGCCGTCGGCGTGGCAAAAGCCAGCAGGGCGGCGACTGCCTTGTCGGCGGTCTTAACCGTGTTTTTCAAATCGTCCAACACCACGATCTCGGCGTCGAGCTTGACGTTCAGCTTGTCGAGCAGTTTGCGACTGGCCAGCACGTGCTTGATACCACATTGGCGCAGGCACGAGTTCATGACCTCGGCCGAGGCCGTGTAGTTCAGGTTGACGGCAATCCGCCGATCGAGCGCCAAGGCCGCGTTCGTGACGACGGCCGCGGCCGACGTGGGGACCAAGATGGCTACGTACTTCTCATCGGGGGCGAGAATGTCCCGCCGCAAAATACGCCGCAAGGTGAGCGCCCGGGCCAGGAACTGACCGCCGGTCATGTCGGTCCCCAGCGAGTCGGCGACCTTCGAGCGGAACAACTGCCGCTTGCAGGATCGAATCATCCGCCGGGTCAACACCGGCTCGCGGGTCTTACGTTGCGTCACTGCGACGACTCCCAGTTGTTGTACCGCCGAGCGAACCGTTTCGACGTCCTGCACGCCGACCAGCGGCTCGCCAAAATGAATCGAGACCGGATAGCGCCACTGTCGCGGCCACTTCCCGAGGAGCTTGCCGCCGTGGAAGCTGAAGATACTTCCCCAGAGTTCGTCCAGGTAGACCGGCACCACGGGCGCGCCGGTCGACTTGATGACCGACAGAATCCCCGGCTGAAAGGCCTGTAACTGCCCGCTGCGTGAGAGCCGCCCCTCGGGAAAGATGCAGACCACCTCGCCGGCTTCGAGGGCTTCGCGCGCGCGGCGGAGCGCCTCGATCACCGAGCGACGATCGCCGGCGCGAATGGGGATGGCCCCCATCAATTTGGCCAGGCCGCGCAGATACCACCGCTCGGCGTAATCGGCGTACAGCATCATCCGCAGCGGCCGCGACGAGGTGATCATCAGCAGCACGCCGTCGATCCAGCTCACGTGATTCGGCGCCAGGACCGCCGGGCCGGTGGCGGGAATGCGATCGACGTTGAACACGCGGACTTTGTAGATCGTCGTGCTGAACACCCAGACGACAAAGCGAATCGTCGCCTGGGGCAACAGGACGTACGCATAGAGCGCGACGGGCAGGGTGGCGACGCCGGCGATCAGAAAGATCGCCTGGGCCGAAAACAGCGGGTGCTCCGGCTGGCCAACCGGCATGCCCAAGATGGCGAAGATACCCGACGCCGACAACATGCCGGTGTAGGCCAGGAAGTTGTACGCGGCCAGGATGCTGCCGCGGCGTTCCGGCGCGCTGCGATATTGAATGAACGACTGCAGCGGCACATCGTACATGCCGGCGCAGCAGCCCAGCTCGAACAACCAGAACGCGGTCCAATAGTATTCGGGGCTCAAATAGCCCGACTGGACCTCGGGCACCAGAAAGAGCATCACCGCGCCGATGGCAATGCCCGTCGCCGCTAGCGGCACGAGCCCTAGCTCGACATGCCCACGGGACAGAATGCCGGCCATGGCACTGCCGACGCCGACGCCCATCGCCAACAGGGCGAGCAGCAGCGGAATCTGCGTCTCTTGCAAGTTAAGGTGCAACTTGCCGAAGATGTCGATGTTGGCGTTGGCTAACGAGCCGAGCGCCCAGAAGAAGCCGCTTCCCAGCGACACGCGGAACAACGCGCGATCGCTCCATAGCCCGCGCAAGTCGGCCCAAGTCTGGCCGAACAGGTTCCAGGGGAACCTGCACTTGGGGTTCTCGGCCGGCAGCGGAATGATCAACAAGCTGGCCAGCCAGCCGACGACCGCCACGCCACCGAGCGCCACGGCCAAGACCCACCACTGGGCCCGGGCCGCGATCCACCAGAGAACCTGCACGCCATCGGATCCCTTGACGTCGATCAGCGAGTAAAGCCAATAGCCGCCTGCCGTGCCGATAATGATGCCGCCGACCGTCATCATTCCCATCAGCCCGTTGGCGATGGATATCTGGTTGGGCTGGAGCATCTCGGGAATGCTCCCCAGCTTGGCCGGTCCGAACAACGCGGCCTGAGCCCCCGCAGCGGCCAGTAAGACAAACAACAGGAGCGGGTTGCCCCAGACCATGGCCGCGATGGCCAGCGCCATGATCACAATCTCGCCCAGCTTGCAGGCGACGATGACCGTCCGCTTGCTGTAGCGATCGGCCAGATAACCAGCGGGGGCGGCCAGAATTAAGAACGGTAATACTAGGCACGCCAGCCCAGCGGCCAGCACCTGCCGCTCGTAGGTCGGGCCGACGACCTGCATGCCGATTTTGGCGACCAGCCAGCGGAGCAGGTTGTCGTTGACCGTGCCGAGCAGTTGCGCCACCAGCAGGCCGATGAAACTTGGCGAACTGACGCGCAACTGCGATAATTGTCCGTGGTTAGCCATTCGCCCGCCTACCGCCTGTGACCGCCCGGCGGTCCCTTCCCGAGACTCTGCCCCGTGCGATGCATGCCGGGTGACTGTACCGGACCAGCCGCCGTCGGGTCAACCAGCGGCCGCACGTCCGATGTGCAACGAACTACGAGGTTTACGCGGCAATTGAAGCTTTGGCCCACCGCCGACTAACATAGAGCAGAGCGGGAGTGGGCGGACGACGCGATCCCCCCATTGGAACTGAGCGCTGGGCACGGACCTGGGTATGAACACTACGAGCGTCTCGAGCTGGATCGCCTGGGCGATCAATTGGGCCATCTTGATCGGCGTGCCGGCGGCGCTGCTGCTGATGATCTTTTATTTCTGGCGCGACCTTTCCAAGTTCCTGTTCAGCGCCATGCGCTATCTGCCGCGACTGCCTGGATTGCCGGGAAGTTCGGGTCCAAAGGTCGAGCGCGAGCAGGACTTTTACGACGCCTCGTGGGTGTCGGCCGGGGCAGGTGTCGACTTTGACGCCCGGTTGCGCGAGGCCCAGGCGGCCCAGAGTCACGACGCGCCGGCCGCCGAGCCCGACGGGCCATTCAAGGCGCGGCGCCGCGATTCGAGCATCATCTACGAAGTGGTGCCGCTGCCCGACGGCTACCTAGTGCGCCCCATCGCCCGCAAAGCCGGCAAGGAAACGTACCGGGTGAGCAAAAAAGACTTTTGGGCTTCGTTTGAGAAGTTGTGAGTTGGCGCGAGCAATACACGTCAACTCGTGTAACGTGCCGATGCGCGCGCGATGAACACCCCTCCCTTTCAGGGAGGGGCAAGGGGGAGGGTTGAGACGTTCACGGCCAAGCACGTCTCAACCGGAGGAGTTGCCAAATCGAGTACGGTCTGGCCTGTGGCGCGTTTACCCTCCCTCATTCCCTCCCTGGAAGGGAGGGATGTTCACGTTTCGGCGCGCAGGCTCACCGCCTGGCAATTCACTCCGTGCCCAACTCCACGACTCCGTGGCTAGGCTGACCTAGCCGACCAGCAGCGCGCGCAGAACCAGCGCCACGGTGCCGCCGACGAGTGCTGATCCACCCGCCACCAGCGCCATTTGCCACGGCTTGTTGATGAGGATCGCCGGTCGATCGAAAGCGACGATCGAGCCCGCCGAATTGCGAACCGGGATCGGCGAGGGACGCGAATCAAATTGCCGGAAGCCGGGCACCGTCTCTTCGTTGTAGGAACTCGATGGCTGCGTGCCCAGCGATTGCTGGCTGGGACTTTCGGCGTGCGAAGGATCCTCGGCCGGTTGGACCAGGAACGACGGCTCGGTGTCGCTCGCTTCGGACGGGGCGGGGCGCACTCCCCCGGTCATCGGAATCGCCGGGGGCAACCCTGTACCGGCCGGAAGTTCTTGTGCCGTGGCCGGCAGCGGAGCGTCGACCCACGGGGCCAGCCGTGCGACGACTTCTGGCCCGTTCTGCACGCGGTGCTCGGGCTTTTTGGCCATCATGTCGGCGATGACTTCGACAAAGGCGTCGCTCAGGTCCGGGTTCAACCGCCGCGGGTCCAGCGGCGGCACGTTGCAGTGAGCCCGGGCCTTGTCGCGGGCGTTGCCGCCGGGGAACGGCACCTTGCCGGTCACCGCGTAGTAGAGCGTGCAGCCCAGCGAGTAGACGTCGCTGGCCGTGGTCAACCGGTCGGGCGTGGTGATCTGCTCGGGGGCCAGATAGTCCGCCGTGCCGACCACCTTGCCGCCAAACACGTCGGTCTGCTCCGACTCGTTAAAGTAACCAGCCAACCCCAGGTCGGAAACCTTGGTTCGTCCATCGGGCATCACCAACACGTTGCCCGGCTTGACGTCGCGGTGAATCAAGCCGCGGCTGTGAGCGTGATCGAGTCCGCGCGCGGCTTGCGAAACGATCGACGCGGCGGCCGCCATATCCAAGCGGCCTTGCGAGCGAACCAGCCGGCGCAGATCGGTGCCGGGCACATACTCGGTGACCAGAAAGTGGACATTGCCGTCGTGCCCCGCGTCGTAGGCGCGGACCAGGTTCTCGTGATCGAGCTGGGCCTGGGCGCGAATCTCGCGGGCAAAGTTGTTGATCGCCTCGGGGGTCGAACGGCTGCGCGGCAAGACTTTCACCGCGACCACGCGCCCCATGATCGAGTGCTCGGCCTTGAAGACTTGCCCCATGCCTCCCTGACCGATCGAGTCGATAATGTTGTACGGCCCCAGGTTGAACTTGGTGCGACCGGCGCGAAGTTGTTCAGCCTGCCAACGATTCAAGCGGCACAAGTCGACCAGCTTGCCGATCAACTTGTCGTCGGAGATGGGCCCTTTGTTCCCCTCGGCGCGCGCAATCTCCGCCACGGCCTCGTCGATCTCAGCTTGAGTCAACAGGCTGCTAGTCAGCGCGCAGCGAATGAACAGCGACCGCTCCACAAAGTCCTCGATCGTCACCCGATGGACGTAGTGTCAGAAACGCAGCGTGGAACAACGCTGCTGCCGGCGGGGACGAAATAATGCAACCTGACGGTGGGCGTGACCCAATGCTCGCGCGGCGACGCCTTGCCTGGCGCGGACAAAAGGTTTTCCCATTGTCCACTGCCGTTGACAGAATGTCGAGTATTCGCTGACGGCCAAAAATGGCGAGGGCTAACGCCAAATTAACCCAGTCGGAACCACTGCGGCGAGCCGGGCCGACTGTCGATCTAATAGCCCGTTAGCCGCCGATTTGCCCCTGTTCCGTGACGCCAAACCGCCGCCACGCCTCAGTGAGCGGGGCCACGACCGCGATGGGCTCGTGCCGCGTGGGGTGATCGAGCACCAGCCGCCGCGAATGCAGGGCAATGCCCGCGGGCCAGGGGCGGCGGCTGTCGTATTTTACGTCCCCCAAAATGGGCCAGCCGCGAGAGCTGAGTTGCAGCCTGATCTGATGTTTGCGGCCGGTTTCGAGTTGCACTTCGAGCAGGGCGCACTTCGGCCCCAATGAACGACGGCTAAATCGCAAGCGGGCTTCCTGTGCGCCGGTGTGCCCGGCTTCGACGACGATCATCCGCTGTTGCCGGTCGTCTTTCCAGATGGGGTCGACGCACGTGCCCTCTTGCGGAGGCGCGCCGGCTACTAGCGCCCAGTAAACCTTCTCGACCGCGCGCGAGCGGAACTGCTCGGTCAGCCGGGCCGCCGCCTTGGACGTGCGGGCAAACACCACCGCTCCGGTGACCGAGGCGTCGACCCGGCTGACCACCCCCAAGTAGACATCCCCAGGCTTCTGATACTTGTGCTTGATGTATCGCCGGGCCTGCTCGCACAAACTGTCGGCCCCGGCGACCGCCCCCATGGTGGCCAGCCCGGCCGGCTTATTCACCACCAGCAAGTGGTTGTCTTCGTAGAGGATGTCGCGAGCGTTCATGCCAGGGAGGCCGGACTGGTTTTGTCAATTTGGCGATGGCCGTTTAGAATCTCGGCGCCGACGCTCCGCACGTTACGAATCGCCACGGTTGACCGATCGTAACAGACCGGCCCGCGTCGAGCGATGCGTGAAACCGTCCCGACACTTGGGTGCCACCCACCATGCCGATGCCCGAGATTGAGATCATCCTGGCCAGCAGTTCTCCCCGCCGTCGCGGTTTGCTGACTGAGAACGGCTATCGGTTTCGCGTGGTCGAGCCCGACCCAAGCGCCGAGGACAACCCCCGTCCGCACGAAGCCGCCGCCGAAATGGTGGCGCGGTTGGCCCTGCAAAAAGGGACCGACGTGGCGCGGCGCGTCGAACGAGGCATCGTCGTGGCCTGTGACACCGCGGTCGAGTGCGGCGGGCAAATCCTGAACAAGCCCGACGACGTGCGTCATGCCGAGCAGATGCTCCGCTGGCTGTCCGGGCGCGAGCATTACGTGTACAGCGGCTTGTGCGTATGGGCCCGGCCGGCCGGCAAGCCGATCGTCCGCGTGGACAAGACCACGCTCAAAATGGCCACGCTCACCGACGACACCATCCGCGAATACCTGGCCAGCGGATTGTGGGAAGGAAAGGCCGGCGCGTTCGGATTTCAGGACCGGCAAGGCTGGCTGACGATTATCGCGGGCAGCGAGTCAAACGTGGTCGGGTTGCCGCTTGAGCTACTGGACCTGATGCTCGACGAAATCGTCCGCCAACGTCCCATGAGCCCGGCGGCGACTTAGCCACGAGTTTCGCGATCGCGCAGCGCGCGACAAACACCCCTCCCTTTCAGGGAGGGGCGGGGGGAGGGTAAAGACGTTCAGAGCCTGGAAGGTCTCAATCACCAGAAGCCACGTTGCCAAATCAACAATCGCTCCACTGGCGGCGCGTTTACCCTCCCTCAATCCCTCCCTTAAAGGGAGGGATGTTCATCGCTTGGACCGCCACGTCGTTTCGCGATGCGTAGCAAGGCGATGCGCGACGCGCCGAACATTCACGCCGTTACCCCGGGGTCATGCCGAGCGATGACTTCGAGCATCGCCTCGTGCAGATGCCCGTTCGAGGCCAGCACGCTGCTCCGCGTCAGCCCCAAGGTGTGCCCGGTGCAAGTCGTGACCAGGCCGCCAGCTTCCTCGACCAGCAACTTGCCGGCGGCGTAGTCCCACGGCGACAGCACATACTCGAAGAACGCGCCGAACAATCCTTCGGCCACGGCGCACAAATCGAGCGAAGCCGCGCCGAACCGACGGACGCCGTGAATCTGTTCCTGGAACAGTGCATGAACCGCAGTCAGCGTCGCTTCCATCAGCGCGCCCCGGTCATAGTAGAAGCCCAGCCCGACCAGGGTCTCGTTCAGATTCTTATGCTCCGACACGCCCAACCGCTGGCCGTTATGAAACGCGCCGGCCCCGCGCTCGGCCGTGTACCAGTCATCGCGCAGCGGGTTGTAGATCACGCCACATTGCGCCACGCCCCGATGCAGATAGGCGATCGAGACGCCGAAGTGCGGAATGTGATGGGCGAAATTCGTCGTCCCGTCCAACGGGTCGATCACCCACAGATGCTCGGCGTCGATCGAATCCTTGTGCTTCTCCTCGGCCAGCACCGCGTGACCGGGGAACGCGGCCCGCACCACGTCGACGATTGCCTGCTCGGCGTTCACGTCGGCGTCCGACACCAGATCGCACGGGTTCTTGAGCCGCATCGTCACCCCTTCGCGGAAGTAACGGGCGATGATTTCGCCGGCGGCCTGGGCGGCGGAACGGGCCACGTCAATCGGAGCAACAGCCATTGGGCACCCAAAGATCAGCTATACTGAAAACCGCCATTATTCCGATTTCCTCGGCAGCGACTAGGAGGGCTGTTACACCGATCAAGGATGGCCCGGCCGCTCGTCGGCCGGGTTGCGCTAGCAACAAGAAGAAGCCTAAGCGCAACCCTTTTCTTGTCGCTGGCGCGACCCGGCCGCAAGCGGCCGGGCCACCCACGTGGAAAGTTCTCAAACCGTTCTGTCGACTAAATCCCCTCGACGCGTTTTGCCCGGCACGTTATGAAAAGCCAATTCGTTTAGCTCGATCCTATAGCGGTAGCACCCATGCTCCACGCAGTCATCATGGCCGGCGGCAGCGGCACCAGGTTCTGGCCTCAAAGCCGCCGCGCGCTACCCAAACAGTTCCTGACGTTTCAAGGTTCGCGTACACTGCTGCAAGAAACCGCCGCACGCTGCCAGCCCGCGATTGACGCCGAGCGAATCTGGATCGTCACCGGAGCCGCCCTCGCTGCCGAAACCCGGCGTCAAGTTCCCGAAGTCGCGCCCGAGCACGTGCTGCTCGAGCCGTGCGGGCGCAACACCGCGCCGTGTGTGGGCCTGGCCGCGATGAGCTTGCTGGCCGCCGATCCGCAGGCCCGCATGGTGGTGATGCCGGCCGATCATGTCATCGCGCCGGCCAGCGCGTTTCAACAAGCGTTCGCGCGCGCGGCGGCGATCCTCGACGAGCATCCGCGCGCGCTGGTCCTGTTCGGGGTCAAGCCGTCGTACCCATCGACAAGTTTCGGCTACATCGAGCGCGGCGCGGCGGTCGACGCCGCGGCCGGGCTGTATCGCGTCGGTTCATTTCGTGAGAAGCCCGACGCTGCCACGGCCGGTCGCTACGTCGAATCGGGCTCGTACTATTGGAACTGCGGCATCTTTGTTTGGGGTGCTCGGACGATTCTCGAACTGCTCGGTCAACACGAGCCCGAGTTGGGCGTCGGCCTGAGCGCGCTGGGCAAGCACCTGAACACGCCGGGCTGGAACGCGGCGCTGGACGAGCAGTTCCCGAAGCTGAAGTCGATCTCGATCGACTATGCCGTCCTCGAGCGGGCGGAAGAGGTCTATGTGCTCGAAGCGCCGTTCGGTTGGGACGACGTCGGCAGTTGGCAGGCCCTGGAACGGTTGAAGCCCGCCGACGCTCAGGGGAACACGGTCGATGGCACCTTCGTCGGCGTCGACACCCGCGGCTGTATCATCCGCGGCCAGGCCGATCACCTGATCGCGACGCTGGGCATGGAGAATTGCATCATCGTCCAGACGCCCCACGCCACGCTGGTGACGCAAAAGGGGAACGAAGAAGCCGTGCGACAGTTAATCAAAGCCATCGAGCAACAGGGGCTGGAACGGTTTCTCTAAGCGATTCTTGGCGATACGCCGCTTGCTTGACTTCCGGACCTTGATTTCTCACCGTGAACTCTGATAATAAGTCCGTGTTGCTGTGGCAGATAGCGCATTTGGCCGCGTGCTGAATACGTCACTTCTCACCTTGCGCAGAAGCAATCGATGTTCGACCAAGTCGAAGCCCTCAAGCGTCAGTACACCGACAAGTACGTTGTCGTCGATGACAGCCGACCCGAGCTGAAGCGGTTTCATGGCATGACCGGCCAGGTCAAGACCGTGAACATGAGCGGCCGGGCGCTGGTTCAGTTCGACGCCAACCTGAACATTGGTTGGTACGACATCGACCCGGACTGGTTGCGGGTGGTCGACGCGCCGCCGCCCAAGCCGGCCGAAAAGGATCACAAGGCCGAGAAGAAGCCCGCCGCCGAGAAGCCCAAGGGGGACGCGCCGGCCGCCGAAGCCAAGAAGCCGTCGGTCGCCGAGATGGCCCGGGCACAAGTGGCCGCCAAGGCCGCCGCTCCGGCGCCCAAGCCAGCGCCGGCCGCGAAACCTGCGGCTCCTGCTGCCAAGAAATCGACCGCCGACGTGCTGGCTGCGGCACGTGGTGGTGCAGCAGCACCCGCCGCCAAGCCCGCCGCTCCGAAGCCAGCGGCCAAGCCAGCCGCGCCGCCGCCAGAGCCCGAAGCGCCGGCTGAAGCCGAAGCGCCTCCCACAGCCGCTCCGGCCAAGGCCGGTGGCAAGTTCAATCGCGACGCGCTGCCCAAGGCCGTGCCCGACATCCTCGCCTGGTGCCGTGAGCACGACAGCAAGGGCTGATCGTTCGCGACGCAACGAAACATTGAACCTAGCGCAAAGAAAACAGCCCCCGGTTAAACGACCGGGGGCTGTTTGTTTTTCAATACGTCGAACAGTCCGTTGCGTTACGGCGCGTAGCGGCGCGGCGGCTGGCGAGAGTCGTCGTCATGGTCGGCATAGCGATCGTCGCGCGGGCGGAACTGGCGAGACTGATAACTCGCCGGCCGGTTCATGCTTGGGGCGCGATATCGCGTGTCGACGTCTTGCTCGTCGTCATACTCGCGACGCTGCGGCGCGGCGTGCGTTTGCTGATGGCCGCTCACTGGACGAGTCCGCATGTTGCGGCGAGTCTGAGTGCTGGTCGGCGTGGGCGGTTCGGCCGGAGTCGGCTGTTGCGGCTTGACATCTTCGGCCGCCCCGGGCGTCGACTCGATAACCTGGCCATCGCTCCATTGCTCGCCCCCTTGGACATAACCGCCGCGACCACCGTGGTAACCTGGGGCAAATCCGGGGGGCCGACCAGTCCAATTGCCGCCGCAGTCGCAGCAATCCTGACAATACGGGCGCCCTTCGGCCCAATCGCCGTAATAACGCTCACCACAGCCGCCACCGCATGGGTCGCAGCCAAAGAACCTGGCCCACGGACGTGGACCGCAACAGCAGCCCGAGTTGCCCAGCGACAAACCGGCCAGGGCCAGAAGAGTGAAGAGGTGTTTCATCGTGTCGCTTCCCTTGATCGAAGACGAGGGGAAAGATGTGTTCGGTAGTCGCGACGGGCGCCGCCTTTGGGGGCCGCTGGCCCGCGACAACGCCGATTCGCTGTCTGGTTTATCGGCGTGAATCTTTCCGCAGACGATAAAATCAGCATAATCGGCACAATTTGTCATAAACCTGCCGCTAGCTGCTGGCGTGTTGGCGCGTAGCTTCATGATTTGGTCGAGTTCGATTGGCGTTTTGACCGTGGGCTTAGAACAGTTCTCAGAAGCATGTATCGCTTGCTTACCCAAGCCGGCGGCTCTGCCGCCCCATATCGGTGGCAAAGCCACCGGCTTGGTAGACACGCTCGCTACAGTGCTTTGAGAAGCGCTCTAGGCCCCTGGCTCTGGCCCTTTGTTACTGCAATCGAGAAAGCAGAACCCTCATGCCGCCACTCAAGATCAAAGCGATTCATCACGTGGCGCTCGTCACGCGTGATTTGCCCAAGGCGATCGCGTTCTATCGCGATCTGCTGGGCTTCGCCGAGATACCGCGCGTGAAGTTCGACTTCGGCGGCGCCTGGCTATTCAATTACGGCCTGCAGATTCACCTGATCGAGAACAAAGATTGGGTCGCGCCCGAGGTGATCCGCTCGCGTCACAACCATTTCGCCTTTGAAGTGCCCGACATCGAAGCGACCGAGGCCCAGTTGCGCGCGGCCGGACTTACCTTGCGAATCAACATCCAACCGTCGAGCAACGTGAAACAGGTCTTCTGCCAGGATCCCGACGGCCACACGATCGAATTCGGCGCCTACGGGCCGACCAAGACCGCCGGCGAGTGGTGAGTAGCTGGCCGCCCATTGAAAAACAATATCGGGTGAAGCTCAAGTCAGCAGGCTTGAGCATGCGAAGCGTGTACCGATATGCTCAAGGCTTAAAGCCTTGAGCATGGCACCCGATGCGCATGGTGAGTCGATACCTGCGTCGGCGATCTGGCCCTACTTGCTTGCCTGGGCTTGGGCCGGGGCGGGCGGAGCGAGGGTGCGAATCGACTGGCCGTTGTCGGCGTTCCAGACGCGGATCGTGCTGTCCTGGCCGCCGGCGATGATTGTCTTGCCGTCGCCGGTCGCCAGCACCGCGTACATGAAATCGCTCGCGCCGGCGAAAGCCCGCACGTCACCGCCGTCGTTCACGCGCTTGATCTTGACCGAGGCGTCCCCCGAGCAAGCCAGCACCTGGTTCCCGTCGGGCAGGAACGTCACGCCGGTCACTTCCTTGGTAAAGCCGGCGATCGTCCGCTTCTGTTCGCCGCTGGCCACGTCCCACAGCTTGATCACGCTGTCGGCGCCGCTGCTGGCCAAGAGCTTGCTGTCCGGCGACCAACTGACTCCCAGCACGTGATGGGTGTGCCCTTCGTAGCTGCGAACGTGTTTGCCGTCGGCCACGTTATGCACCTTCAGGAACTTGTCGGCCGCGCCGCTGGCAATGCGCGAGCCGTCCGGCGAGAAGCGAATGCTCAGCACCGTGTCGCTGTGCGCGTCGTTCAGTGTGCGGACCAGCTTGCCATCGGCCGGATTCCAAAGCTTCAACTCCCCGCCGCGCGAAGGGACGCCGCTGCCGGTCGCCAGCAGCTTGCCGTCCGGCGCGAAATCGAGTGCCGTCACCCGATCGGCCAATTGACCCGCGCCAATCGTCCGGACGAACGACCATTGGGGCAACGTATTCCAGACAATCGCGGCCGGCCCGTCGGCAGCCGAGACCAATTGCCGCGCACCGGTGTACGCCAGTGCCACGCCGGCCGCTTTGTGGCCGGTGTAGGTCTCGAGCGGCACGCCGGTCTCGGCGCTCCAAGTGGTAATCAGCCCGTTGGCGTCAACCAGGGCCAACTCGGTCGAGTCGGGTGAAAACGCGGCGGCCTTCAACGGCTTTTCCGCCTCGGTCGCGGCCTTCTTGGCGGCCGCCAGTTCGCCGTCGCGCTTTTTGACCAGTTCCTCAGCCACGGCGATCGCCTTCTTGGCCGCTTCGACTTCTCTCTCGGCTTGCTTTTTGCCTTCTTGCGCCAAGGTCACGGCCCGATCGGCCGCCCGCTTGCTGGTCTCGGCGGCGGTCTTGGCGTCGGTGGCTTTCTTCGTCGCCTCAGTGGCTTTCTTTACTACGTCGGGCGCGGACTTGGCTTTCTGTTGAGCGGTGGCCAGCGTCTTGTCCGCCGCGGTCTTCGCTTCTTTCGACTTCTTCAAGGCCGCTTCAGCGTCGGTCAATTCGGCTTTGGCCTTGGTGGCCGCTTCAGCCAGTTCCTTGTTCTCGGCCTCTTTCTTAGCGGTCGCCGCGGCATCGTCCGACTTCTTCTTGGCGGCGGGAACCTTGGCCTCCCCTTGCTTGATCTGCTCGTTCACCTTGGCCAGTTCCGCCTCGGCGGCCTTCTGGGCCTTGTCGGCTTCGGCGGCGGCGGCTTCGGCAGCCTTCAAATCGTCGGCCGTTTTCTTGGCGGCGGCGGTTTTGTCGGCCAGTTCCTTCTCGGCCTTCTTCACATTCTCGGCAACCTTCTTGATCGCTTCGTTCTCGGCGGTCAGGCCCTTTTCGGCTTCGGCCAGGCCGTTCTTCTCGGTGGTCACCAGATTGCGGGCCACGTTCAGCGCACGCTCGCGCTGGGCCACGTCGACCAGCCGCCGCGGATCGCCGCGAACCTCGAACAACATCTTGCCATCGGCCGCGTTCCAGAGCTTGGCCGATTGGGCCGAAACGCTGGCCCAGCGCTGGCCGTCGCCGCGCACGGCGATGGCGACGATCGCCTGGCCGTGTTCCACCTGCCGGAGCGACTTGGCCGGCTTGACGTCCCAGAAGATCACCTGCCCTTTTTCGTTCCCCGACCAAAGTTTGCCGGCATGCGCGCCCGAGACAGCGAGCGCCGTGACCGGCGCGTTGTGCCCCTTGAGCTGCGCGACCTTTTGCTTGTCGGCCGGCGCGGTGGGGTTCCAGATTTGCACTTCGTTCGACCCGCCGGCGGAGGCAACCTCGCCGGTGGGCAACAGGGCGACGGCCACGACCGGCGCGTCGGCTTCGAGCTTCCAGGTCTCTTTGCCTTCGGCGATGTTCCATCTGCGGAGGGTTTTGTCGGCCGAACCGGTGACCAGCGTCGCGCCGTCGGCCGAGAATTGCAGCGCCGTGATCGGGCCGGCGTGACCCTTGAGCGTGGCCTTGGGAGCGGCGGCCCCGCGCTCGTAGACCAGTGCCGTCCCGTCGACGGTCCCCGCGGCCCAGCGTGCGCCGTCGGCCGTAGTGGCGAGCGCGCGGAGGTTGGCGCTGGCGGTGACCGTGGCGTCGCGCACGTTGGCCGGCCGCTTCCAGAGCTTCACGTTCTGAAAGCCACCCGTCGCCAGCAGCGTGCCATCGGGGCTGAAAGCCAGCGACTGGACCAGGTCCAAATCAGCGACCCCCGGTTGCTTGTAGATGCCTGATTTGACCAGGTCCGGATCGGTGAGTCGGCCGACTTCACGACCGGTCGCGAGTTGATAGACGAACACCTGGTTCGCGCGGTTACAGGCCACGAACTCGCCATCGGGCGAAAGGGCCAGCGCGTAAATCGGATTGACACTCGCCGGCAGTGGCTGCCATTGAATCTTCTCACCGGCGCTCGACACGGTCCCCTTGGCGCCCCCGTCGATCCAGAGCTTGAGCAGACCCAGCTCCTCGGGCGTGAGCGCTTTGGCGCCGGCTTTGTTCTCGGCCGGTGGCATGATCCCGTCGCCGCCGCCACGGGCGCGAACCAACAACAAGCTGGCGTCCCCCTTGCCGGCCACGGCCGACGGCCCGCCGTCGCCACCCTTCAAAATCGCTTGCGGCGTCTCGAGCGACAGCGAGTTCTCAGCCGTCGTGGCGTTGTGACAAGCCAGACAGTTCCGCTTCAGAATGGGCAGCACTTCGCGCTCGAAGTCCACCGGCCCGTCGTGCTTGACGGCGGCCACCGGCAGCAGCTTGGGCTCGTCAGCGGCGTGCGCCAGTTGGCTTGTCAAAGCCAGCGCGGTGACCGACAGGACCAACGCGCGAATCAGGCCCGATAGGACAAAGCGAGCGGACATCATCAGTTTCTCGGCGGGATGAAAATGGCGGGATGCACGGACAGGCGGACTATTCGACGCGCACGGTCAGCGCCGCGTCGACATTCACAGTTTGATTGCTCCACTTGGGCTTCGCACGCAAGATCACGCGGAATTCCCCCGGCTTGGCGTCGGCCGCGGCGGCAATCTTCACATTGGCTTTCGGGGCTTTTTCCAGGGCCGGGGCCGTCACGGTCAGCCCTTTATGATCGGCGGGCAAGACGACCTCGACCGGCAGCTTGTCGCCAAAGTTCGACAGCCGCGTGACAATCAGTGTCGCCTCGACGCTCTCGCCGCGCTTGACGGTCACCGTCGCCGCGGCCAGCGACAACTCGACCGGCGTGGGACGAACCTGCAGGACCAACGGGCTCGAGGGCATGATCGCGCTGACTTCTTTCGGCGCGCTGGCCTTCGTGGCATCGGCCACTTGCTTGGCCAGTGCATCGCGCGCCTCGGTCGCGCGCTTGGCGTGGGCCGCGGCATCAATGGCCGCTTTCTCGGCGGCGGCGCGAGCCTTTTCCAGATCGGCCGCTTTGGCCTTCAGCTCAGCCGCTTTCTCGGCCGGCGCTTTGTCAGCTTCGGCCTTGGCTTTCGCCGCTGCTTGCGTGGCGGCCTGCTTGGCTTGTTCCCCTTTTTTGGCCGCGTCGCTGGCGTCGGTCACGAGCTTGTCCGCCTGCTTGCGCGCGGTTTCGAGCTGCGCCGCTCCCAGGTCGCGCTTGTATTGGTACTTGGCCTGGCCGACGAGATAAATCGCCAACTCCTCGGTCGGCGCGGTC
The DNA here is from genome assembly GCA_018242585.1 of Planctomycetota bacterium. NCBI lineage: Bacteria > Pseudomonadati > Planctomycetota > Planctomycetota bacterium. Next base: position 52,014 of record JAFEBQ010000020.1, on the reverse strand, counting down.
GGCAATAGCTCGATCGACAGCTTGCCATCGGTCGCCCCGGCCGCGATCGTCGCCGGTTGTGACTTGAACGAAGCCGTTGGCCCGATGCCCGCGACGGTGATCGCTTCTTTGTAGCCTTCGCGGCGGGTGACCTTGATCGGCAGTTCGACCTTCATGCCGCGCGCTTGCCGAGCGGCGGCCGACACATCCCCCCATTGCACGGTGAATGGAGATGTTTCTTCGATCACCGACAAGGGCAGATCGCTGGTCAGCCGCGCGGTCGAATTACGCCGGGCGCCGATCTTGTTGCGGATCGGCTCGTTGGGCCACGTGACGGTGCCATAGCGGGCCGTGTGAATGAACTTGGCGTCGTTCGCCGCCGTACCGATCACTTGGATGTTCGCCGTCGCGACTTCCGCCGAGTCGTCGGCCAACAGGACGACGGGTGCGATCGACTGGCTGGGACCGACGGTCACGCTGGGCGCGCGAACCCCTTTGGGCAAGCCGGTGAACGACAGGACGAGCGGCTTGTCGAAGCCGTCGGCCCGCAGCACCAGGACGTCAAGCCGCGCCGACCCGCCGCGTCGCAGCACCAGGCCCAGCGGCTCGGACGGATTGCCCAACTGATTGGGCACCTTGTTGCCAGCTTGGGCCGCAGGCAAGCGAGTGGAGACGGCGACCAGGCGAAAATCAGGCTTCGCTTCGCGAATCTGCAACTGGTAAATGCGCGGCACGTCGACCAGTCCTTCGACCAGGTCGCGCACCAGCACACGGTACGTCCCGTCATCGGGCGCGGTGAAGCGGTATTCGCAATCGCTCGACCCGGTGGTGAACTCGTTGGTCCCCACGCCGGCGTCGTCGTCAACCTCGGCCAGGTCGGAAACCTGTTCGACCCCCTTGGCGTCTTTGGTCACGCGTTGCACGACCAGTTGCGGATCGGTCGACTGCCCCAGTCGCTGTGAAAAGACGGCGACCGTCAGGGCTTGCCCTTTCTTGGCGGTGAACTGGTACCAGTCCCCTGTCCCGCGGGCGTCGAAGCGGCCGACGACTTCGCACGGCGCGGTGACGGTCTGGGCCTGGACGCTCGTCGAGTTCGGCTCGCTTTCGACGATCACCGGCGCGTTGCTGGCGCCAAGAAGTGGATGATTCAATGTCGTTAGTGGGGCGGCGGCGTGAAACGGAAACACGTCGATGGTCGCCTGGTTCGCGCCGAGCAGCGGGGCGACATTGGCCGAAATCGTTTCATTCAGCGTCGGGAACGCCACTTGGGTCGTCGTGCGATCAAGCGGTCGACGCGCCAATCGCCAGGCCTCGTCGGGCTTCGACCCAGGCAGGTTCCGACCCACCAGTGCCACTTCGCTGGTAGCGCCACTTTTGCCCACCGGCGGCCAGACCTGGACGACCACTGGTCCGGTACGAGCCGTGAGCCGGTAGAAAAACTCGGGCCCGCCCCGATAGGTCAGGTCATGTACGCCGACGGTGTAGCGTCCTTTGGCCGGCGCTTCAAAGTCGACCACGGCGTCGCTGCGTCCGGTGGCGCGAGGATTGTGGGCGATTTCGAGTCCGCTGGGGTCGAACACGGCGACGCTGGCGTCGATTTTCGAGTCGATTTGTGCGCCCGAAACTTCGACGATCGCACGCGCACCGGCGTCGAGATCGAAGCTGAAGAAATCAATCGCCGCCGCCTCGGCCGTGGCGTTGACCGTGGTGTTGACGGCAATGTTTAGGGCCGTGGTCAGGGTGCGATGCTCGCCCGACTCGGCAATCTCGAGCAAGCCGTCGACAACGAACGCGCGAGGATTGCTCGCCCCCAAGGGGCCGACCGTGCGGACCTCGTACACGCCCGGCGGCACCTTGGCGCCGACGGCGACGCGGAAGCGACCGGTGGGACGCGGCGCGAGGCCCTCGACTGCCGGCGGGTCCATGATTTGCGTGGCTTTGATGTCGGCGTGCGAGAACAACAGCCGATCGACGCGTTCCAGGTTTTCGCCCGCCGTCGTGCGCAGTTCGACCTCGGCCCCTTGTCGCGCGCCGACCGGTGTTACCGCATAGAGCTTCGATTGCGGCAGCGTGGCTTGCTGCGATTGCGCAGTTGTCGTGGTGGTCAGCATGGCCAACACCGCGAGCCATGACCAGCGCGACGGGTGCGCATGCCGACGAACGTAGCTGGGCTGTGGAGTCATAGCTCAAAGTGGGGTGCGTGAAGCGCCGGCGCGACGACGGCAAACCGCGTCGCGCAAGCGATCGAGGGCGGGATCAGTGGTTGAACAAGAACTCTTTGGTGTTCACCAACGCCCAGAGGATATCCTCGTAGGCTTGCTGCTGGTTCGAGTGCTTGCCCAGGTAGGCGGCGGCCACGTCCAACTCTTGTTGCGACGGAGCACGCGAGTAAACGGTCATGTAGATTTCGTTGACCTTCTGCGGCACGGGGCGACCGGTGTCCTTGGCCAGCAGGGCCGCGCGACCCGAGCCGGCGGTCAGCTTGCCCTGCACGTCGGCCGAGTTTAGCAGGTGCAAGCTCTGGGCCAGGTTGGCGTCGCCAGTCCGTTCGCACTCGCAGGCGCTGGTCATTTCGGGCCGGCCGAACACCGTGAGGAAGTACGAGTTCACGCCCGAGTCGGGCAACTGCACCGCGCGCGTCCCGGCGGGCAGGCCATTGAACCCGGTCGTCGCCGCGGCCGTGGTGTCGAGCGCGTCGAGCAACACTTCGGCCGCCAGGCGCTTCGGATAATAGCGAGAAAAGTTCTGCTTGTCGTCGGCGTTATACTGGTTGGGCTCGGCGCTCAACTGGTACGTCGTCGACGTGCAAATCGTGCGGATCAATTGCTTCAGATTGAAGCCGCTGTCGACAAAACCGCGGCTCAGCGCAGCCATCAACTCGGGGTTGGACGGCGGATTGGTGACTCGCATGTCATCTTCCGGCTCGACGAGGCCGCGCCCCAGGAAGTGCTTCCAGTAGCGGTTCACCAGCGCCGGCGCGAAGAACTCGTTGCTGGGGTCGGCCATCCAGTCGACCAGCGCCTGGCGCGGGTCGCGCTCGTTGGGCAGTTCCAGCGGCTTGGCGCCAAGGCCGGTCGGCTTCAGTTGCTCGCCGGTCTTGGGATTGGCCATCGACGGCGCGCCGCGACGATGGAAAATAATCTGATCGTCGAGTTCCACGCCTGGCTTCTTGCCCACGCGCGAGAAGAACGCGCCGTAGCTGTAGTAATCGCGCTGGCTCCATTTCTCGAACGGGTGATGGTGGCAGCGGGCGCACTGAATGCGCAGGCCCAAGAACAACTGGGCGCTGTCTTCGATCTGTTGCTCGACTTCGTTGACTTCGCGGAACCAGGCGACCGGCGGGTTGGCCCCCATTTCGCCCGACGCGGCCAGCACGCCGCGCACGAATTGATCGTACGGCACGTTGTCGGCCAGCGCGTCGCGGATCCATTCATGGAAGCCATAGGTGCCGCGGATATAGCCGGGCTGCCGACGGCGATTGCGGAGGATGGCGTTCCATTTGTTGGCGAAATAGTCCGCGTAGTCGCTGCTGGCTAACAACCGATCGACCAGTTGATCGCGTTTGTTCGCGTCTTTGCTGGCAATGAACTGCTCGGTTTCTTGCACCGAGGGCAAGCGGCCGGCGATGTCGACCGTGGCTCGGCGGATGAACGTGCCGTCGTCACAGACGGGCGACGGGGGCATGCCCAGGGTCTTTAACTGCTTAAACACCAACTCGTCGACCACATTCTTAGTCGGCGGCAGTTTGTCGACCTTCACGCCCAACGGCACGGTGGCGCGGAACACGGCCACGGCCCCCTGGTAGCGAGCCATTACCGAGGCGTTGCCGGCCAGCTTGCCGATCTGCACCAATCCGGTGGCCGATGCTTCGGCCAGGTCGTTGTCATTTGACTCGTACTTGACCAGCCGGGTTACGTCTTCGATCGAGCCGTCGCTGTAATGGGCCAGCGCGACAAGTTGCTGGCGACTGCGCCGTGGCAGGGAAAGCTGTTCGGGAAAGACGGAGATTCGCGTGACCGTGGGAGGATTGGCGGGGCCAAACGCGGCACCTTGCGCGATCCAGCGGCGCATCAAGCGATATTCGGGCGAGTCCAGGTCCATCCGCTGACCGCCGCCGTGGGGCGCGGCGTTCACTGCCTTCAACAGCAGCAAGCTCCGATCGGCCGCGGCGGGGAACAGCCGGCGGCCGCGCCCTTCTTTGACCAAGTGCTCAAAGTCCTCGGCGGGTTCGAAACCCAACAGCGACAAGCGAAAGCCGTTTTGCCCGCCGCTCTTGCCGTGGCAGCCGCCCCCGTTGCAACCGAGCTTGGTGAACATGGGGACGATCTGATTCGGAAAGCTGATCGCCGAGTCGGCGGCGAAGTTTTCGACCACCAACTCGGTTTTGGCTGAAAGGTTGCCCAACGTGGTGGTCACCGTCACGGCTCCCTGGGCCGTGGGAGTGGCCAAACCGGTGGCATCGATGGCGACAACAGCAGGCGCCGAGGTGATGAACTTAACCGTGGCCGTCACGTCGTGTTTCTGTCCGGCGGCGTCGGTGGCGGTGGCCAGCAATTGCTGGCGCGCGTCTCGGCCATTGAGCCGAGTTGGCCCTTTGGGCCAGCCGGTCTCCAAGCTCAGCGCGACCATTGCCGGCTTGGCCGCTGAGTCACTCGGAGTGTTGGCGGCATCGGCCGCGCGAACCAGCGACGGAAGAATCGCGACTCCCACCAGCAACCAAGCGACGTTCGATCGCGACAGGCGAGACATCAAACAGAACCGATCCATGGATTCAACGCTCCCAGGAGAAGGGATGCTCAATGCAAAGGCGGGCAGTGACTTAGGTGGGATCACAGGCAGCCTCATAATTATCAATGGACCGCCCGCGAAATGCAATCAGATTGGCGTTCCAACATTCAGTGCGCGAACGGAGAAACGTCGCAGAAGTGCGACAAACTGTCGTGAAAAATTAACATTTGAAGGCGAACAAAAAAAATTGAAAAAACACGCGAAGGCACGTCGAAGCAAGAACCACTGACGCGCCACGAACTTCCACCAGTTGAGTGCCCACGGTCAGCGTTACGATTGCAATGGGTTGCCTTGCCGCTGATTGGAACACGGGCAATACTTACCCTGGAGAGGGGATTGGTCATCACACGATAACCTTCCCAGGGCCGCGACAGAACGGCGCAAGCCGGTTGTGGTTTGTTGAAGCTCTCGTAATCGCATCACGGCCATTGGAGTTGGCGCACTACACTTGTCATGCGTCTGGCGCGCATGCAAACGTCCGGGAATCGATTTCCATGCGATGCTTGAATTGTTTAGCTGTTGACGAGGCTTCCCCCCGCCGTCCTCGTGGTGGCGAGTGGGTGTGGCTCCCCTTGGCCATGCCGTGCAAATGCCGGCGTTGCTTGCGGGATTTCTATTATCCCACGCTGCTTTATTTGATCGTGCGTGGCATTCGCAAGCTGATTCCGCCAATGAGCGGACTCTGGTAGTCAGCCTGCCCGTGGTGACTGGCGCTTGTCGCGATTCTGCGGGTTGCAAGGACTTGAACTTCGCGCGGGCGCGTGATCTTGATGATCGCTGGCCGCCCGCGGACCATCGCCCAGGTCGCGTGTGAGATAGGCTTTCATCAGTCGCGCTGTGCGACTTAATGAACCACGCGAGTGAGAACGCCATGTCCGAATCCAAGCTACCGCGCCGCCGCGATTCCGATCGAACCTGGCTCGGCAAGCTGCTGGGGCGTCGTCAATCGAACCCCATCGAGCGCGTCCGCCGCGCGTTGCACGAGCTAACTGCGAGTAACGCCAGCCAGCCGTTGCGGTTTCGCGCTGGTGACGATTGCACTGGCGTTGATGTCGAGTTCAACGCGCTGGCCGAGCATGTCGAACGACTGGGGTGCGAGCGCGATCGAGCGCTGGAACAAGCGGCACGGCAAGCGGGCAAGTCGTGGACCTATGCCCAACCAGCGTCGCGCATTCCCGAGAACAACGACGCTTCAGCAGCCAGTGCCCAGTTTGTAGCGGGGGGGCCGTCGACCTTCTAGGTGGCCGACGCGCGGCGCGCCAGCAGCGCGCAAAAGGGTGGATTTCCGCGAGATAAACCGCGTTTCCCGCCGACTCGGGTTTTCAATTTGGCCCGGTCAACGCATAATTCTTGGGCTGCTGCAGCGCTAGGCCAAAGATCAAAGGTCGAGCGTTTCCCATGCAGCCGAGATCAAACTCACCGCACGTTAAGACTGCCAACGAATGTCCGCGTCCGGGCTCAATCAACACGTCATCGCCGCCAAGCAGCAACTGGCCGAAGGCCGGGCCAAATTGCTCGCCCGGCATCAGCGCGGTTCGCCGGGCATTCAAGTCTGTCGCGCGTTGACCGAATTGTTCGATCGCATTGTGCTCGGGCTGTTCGAGGCGGCGTTGGTCGAAATCGGCGATGCCGAACCCGACGGGCTGCGCAAGCACGTCGTCCTGGTGCCGCACGGCGGGTATGGACGCGGCGACGTGGCACCGTTTTCGGACGTCGACTTAATGATCCTGCACGATCGCGAAGTGAGCAATCGCGTCGCGCCCTTGGCCGAGCGGATGGTCCGCAACGTGTTCGACATGGGGCTGACGCTGGGACAAAGTGTGCGAACCGTTGACCAGGCATGCAAGCTGGCCAGCGCCGACGCCACGATCTGCACCTCGCTGGTCGAGTCGCGGTTTCTGACTGGCAGCGAGGAATTGTTCCAGCGGTTCACGCGCAGCTTTGGCAAGCGCATTCATCGTCGCGCCGGCCCGATCATGGCGGCGGTCGAAAAAGCCCGGGCCGAGGAGCGACACCAATACGGCGAGACGGTTTACCTGTTGGAGCCGAACCTGAAGCGTTCGCCGGGGGGCCTGCGCGACATTCAACTGATCCGCTGGATCGGCTTTGCCCGTCATGGCGTGGCCGACCTGGATGGTTTGCGGTTGTCCGGCGCGCTGTCGAGCGAGGACTTCACGGCGCTGGTGCGCGCGCATGAATTCTTGTTGCATGTCCGGAACGAGATGCACTTTCACGCGGGCCGCTCGAACGACGTGATGGACCGCGCCGAGCAAATGCGATTGGCCGAAGTGTTTGGCCATCAAGGCACCGTGGGGATGCTGCCGGTCGAGCATTTCATGCGCGAATACTTTCGCATGACGAACCAGGTCAGCAACATCGCCGGACGGTTCGTGATTGGCGCGCGGCGGAAGGCCTGGTGGGGGCCGCTGTTCAGCGCGCTGTTGGGGCATCAGTTCGAGCGCGATTTCCGCGTCGAGCCACACCAGATCGCCGCCAACCGCCACGGTCTGGTCAAGATCAAGAGCGATCTGGTCGAAATCCTGCGCTTGGCTGATCTGTCGAACTTGTACAACAAGCCGATCGCGCACGACACCGGCGAAGCCATTCGCGCCGCCGTACCCACGTTGTCGCGCGATGTATCGCCCCAGGCGGCCGAGCGATTCCTGTCGCTGTTGAACCAGCCTGCGCGGTTGGGGAACATTCTCCGCGAGTTGCACGAGTGGGGCGTGCTCGAGATTCTGATTCCGGCCTTCAATCACGCCCGTAGCCTGCTGCAATTCAACGTCTACCACAAGTTTACGGTCGATGAACACTGCTTGCGCGCGGTGGCTTTGTGTACTAGTTTTCGTGCCGATTCAGGACCGCTCGGCGCGGTCTATCGGCACATCAAGCGGAAGTGGATCCTGCACTTGGCACTGCTGATTCATGACCTGGGGAAAGGCTATCCGGAAGATCACAGCGAGGTCGGCTTGCGAATCGCCGAAGAAGTCGCCCAACGGCTGGGCATTGCCGCGGCCGACGGCGACTTGCTGAAGTTTCTGGTACACAAGCACCTGGTGATGTCCCACCTGGCGTTTCGCCGCGACACGAGTGACAACGATCTGGTGGTCAAGTTCGCCGTCGATGTCGGCTCGCCCGAGTTGATGGAGATGTTGTACGTGCTGACGGCGGCCGACACGGGCGCGGTCGGGCCGGGGGTGTTGAATGCCTGGAAGATCGAAGTTCTGACCGATTTGTTCCACCGGACAATGCAGCACCTGGGGGGCGAGGATCCCACGCGCGAGGTCGAGTTCCGCCTCGAGCGCGGACGTTCTGAGGTGCTGACTCTGTTGGAAAGCGATGAAGACGCCCCTTGGTATCGAGCCCAGGTCGACGCCTTGCCGAGCGCCTATTTGAACGTCACGCCCGCGAAGCAAATCGCGGCCGATCTCCGCTCGTTGCGTCACCTGGGGCCGCAAGACGCCATCGTTCGCGGCGTTTATCAGCCCGAGACCGGCACGATCGAGTTTTCGGTCGGCACGAACGAGGGCATTACGCCCGGCTTGTTTCATAAGATCACCGGCGCGCTGACCAGCCAGGGAATGCGGATTCTCTCGGCGGAAATCAACACGCTGGCCGATGGTCTGGTGCTCGACCGCTTTCACGTCCAGGATCCCGACTTTGCCGGTCCGCCTCCGCAAGATCGACTCGACGAAGTGAGCCGGGCGATGATCGCGGCGCTGCGCAACAACGACGGGCGCACGCCGGTTTTCCGGCGAATGTGGCAGCCAGCCGAGAAGCCTGGACGCGACGGGTTGTCGCCGCTCCCCACTCAGGTCATGATCGACAACGCCACCAGCGACCGGTACACGATTCTCGATATCTTCGCCGCCGACCGGATGGGCTTGCTCTATACGATCACTCGCACGCTGTTCGAGTTGGGGCTAAGCGTGTCGGTGGCCAAGATCGGTACGTACCTCGACCAGGTCGTCGACGTGTTCTACGTGACCGAACACGGCGGGCGCCAAGTCAGCGACCAGCGTCGCATCGACGATGTGCGCCAGACGCTCCTCTCGGCGATCAACGAGTTCGAGTTGCAGGAAGCGTCCCGCGACCGCGCGTGGTGAGCGACGCTCCAGTGGAGTCCGACTCGCGACTGCGCCGCAAAACGCCACGAAGTGGGTAGCCCAGGTTGCTTGCAACCTGGGCGGGCGATAGCCCGCAAGAAACCTCGGGCGACACGTGGTCAGCCAAGCTGGCTTGCCAAATAGGGAAAGCGGCGCTCGTGGTTTCTTGTTGCTGCGCAACCCCGGTTGCAGGGCAACCGGGGCTACCCAATTGACACTCTCTGCGAGTTACTTAACCCAGGCGGGTTCCCAGCCGCGGCGATAGGGCTTGCTCAACAGGGCGTTGGCCTCGGCCGAGTTGGCGAACTTCATCTCCTCGCTGTTCCAGCGCAGGTCACTGCCCGCCAGTCGCACGGCAATCGTGCCGAGCAGCACCGTTTCGGTTAGCGGACCCGAGTAGCCAAAGTTCGAGCCGGTCGAGCCCTCGCCACGGCAGGCGTCAGCCCAGCCGACATAGTGATCGATCGCGGGCACTTTTTCCGGGGGCTGGCTGGCGAACTTTTCTTCCGGGAACAATTTCGGTTCCTTGACGTGCGGAATCACCAAACTTCCCTCGGTGCCGACCACCACCGAGCCGGCGCCAGGCAGTTTGTAGTCGCTGGGAATGCCCAGTCCGCTGGGCTCGGGCATGTGCCCTTCGCCGTCGTACCAGGTGACGCGAACCGAATCGCCGGCGGTGTATTTGGTGCGTGGGAACTCGAACCAAACCGTCGAGCGGTTGTTCCAGACTTCCTGATTCATGGTCGGCGCCTCGGCGCGAATCATCGTCGGTCCCGTCAGCCCGACGGCCATGAAGACCGGATCCAAAATGTGACAGCCGAAGTCACCGAGTTGCCCGGTGCCAAACGCCTGCCAGGCGCGCCAATTGAACGGATGATAGATTTCCGCCTTGTAGGGCCGCTCAGCCGTTACGCCCAGCCACTCGTCCCAATGAACCGTTTCGGGAATCGGGTCGCTGCCGGCCGGGCGATTGTCGGTCAATATCCAGCGCATCTTGCCGCTTTGCCAGGAGTGGACTTCGCGGACCTTGCCAATCAGACCGTCATGCACCCACTTGACCGCGGTGCGATAGGCTTCGTGCGATTGAATCTGGTTCCCCATTTGCGTCACCACGCGATTGCGCTCGGCGGCGCGGCGCATTTGTCGGGCTTCGAACACCGTGTGGGTCAGCGGTTTTTGGCAGTAGACATGCTTGCCGAGGGCCATGGCCGCCAATGAAATCGGCGCGTGCATGTGATCGGGGGTCGAAACGATCACGGCGTCAAAGTCGTTGGCCTTGTCCAGCAGCTTGCGCCAATCGACAAAGCGGGCCGCGTCGGGGTATTTCTCGGCCGCGCGCCCCATGAAGTTCTTCGAGTCGTCAATGTCGCACAGCGCGACCACGCGAACCGCCTTGCTGGCCGCCACGCTGGTCAGGTCCGACCAACCCTTGCCGCCGACGCCGACCGACGCCACACGCAACGAATCGCTAGCCCCCAACGCCCGCGACCAGGCGGGCCGCGCCACGGTCAAGGCGGCGGCGCTGGCCGCGGCGGTCGAAAGAAAGTGACGGCGCGAGACTTGAGTGCGTGACATGGGCGGGAACTCCGATCGAGCGAGTGGCGGGAGTAGCGGTGGGGTGAACTTGAAGGCAGGAGGCGAACGCCTAAGTGCATGCACCTTGCCTAAGTCTTGATCGATCGGCGCGGACTTGTCAAGCAATTCGTCGTCACTGCCTCGACAAATCGACGCTCACGCCATGCTGTCCGCTTCGACGAAGTGCTCGACCCCGTCCGCTTTGGCGATCACCACCACGCCACTTTCGGTGACGGTGAAACCGCGGGCGCGATCGTGCTCGTGGTCGTAGCCGATCTCGACGCCGGGAGGAATATGCACCCCTTTGTCGATGATGGCGCGGCGGACCTTGGCGTGGCGGCCGATGTCGACGTTCTCGAACAGGATCGAGCCCTCGATGTGGGCAAAACTGTTCACCCGCACGTCGGCGCCGATGACTGATCGCTCGACATGCCCCCCCGAGATGATGCTTCCCAGGCAGACTATACTGTCGTGCGCCTGGCCGCAACGCGTCGATGAGCCGTGTTCGGCAAAAACGAACTTCGGCGGCGGCAGCGAAGCCGGCAAGTAGGTCCGAATCGGCCAGTGACCGTCGTACATGTTCAACAGCGGGTCGACCGACACCAGGTCCATGTTGGCTTCGTAGTATGCGTCCAACGTGCCGACGTCGCGCCAGTAGGCCGCGCTCTTGCGGTTTTCGTCCAAGAACGGAAACGCGAACACGCGATGGCTGTTGATGATCGACGGAATGATGTTCTTGCCAAAGTCGTGGGCGCTGTGCGGGCGAGTGGCATCGATGCACAACTGCTCGAACATGAACCGCGCGCTAAAGACATAAATGCCCATCGACGCCAGGGCGTGACCCGGATCGCCGGGAATCGCCTTGGGTTGGGCTGGCTTTTCCTCGAATCCCACAATTCGGCTGTCGGTGTCGACTTGCATGACGCCGAACTCGGTCGCGTCGCGGCACGGCACCCGCAGCGCAGCGATCGTCAGGTCGGCGCGGTTTTGCTTGTGGCTTTCGACCAGCCGCATGTAATCCATCTTATAGATGTGATCACCGGCCAGGATCACCACGTAGTCGGGGCGCTCGCGCTCGATGGTGTAGATGTTCTGGTAGACCGCGTCGGCGGTTCCCTGGTACCAGTGCTCGTCGATCCGCTGTTGCGGCGGCACGACATCGATGAACTCGTCGAGCTCGCGGCACAAGTAACGCCGCCAGCCCAGGTTGATGTGCCGGTCCAGGCTCATCGCCTTATATTGCGTAAGCATCAGCATCTTGCGCAACCCGCTGTTCAAGCAGTTGGACAGCGCGAAGTCGATAATCCGGTAGGCGCCGCCGAAGGGGACGGCTGGCTTGGCGCGGTCGCGCGTCAGAGGTTCGAGTCGCGAACCTTTTCCTCCGGCCAAGATCACGGCCAGAATGTTATCCATCGACAAACTCCCGCGGCTCTGGCTCGGCTTTACCCGAGCTTGATGTTGCCCGCTCCTTGGTGCAATGGCCGCCGAATCAGACGCGACGCGGCCGCCCTAGTTTAGCGATTGTTCGGCAGCGATAGAAGATCGAGCGTGCAGCGGCGATCGACCGAAGATAAGCGTCGCTTAATGTTGCGCGATCCCGGCATAAAGCTGTTCGTAAGCTTGTCGCATCTGAGCGGGCGCGTGATCTGCCGGAAAGCGCTGTTTGGCTGTCGCCGCCAGTTGACGGGCCAGCTCGGGCTGATCCAACAGCCGGTTGATCTCGCGCGCCAAGGCCGCCCGATCTCCCCAAGGGATCAGTCGCGCCGAGGTTTCATTCTCGACGACTTGTCGAATGCCCGGACTGTCGGCGGCAATCACGGGGCGGCCGGTCGCAATGGCTTCGAGCATTGCCAGCGGCGGGGTGAAACAGTAGCCGGGCTGAGCATAGATGTCGGCCTGTGCCAGCCAGGGGGCCAGTGAATCTCGCCGGCCCAGAAAGTGGACGTTTCGACCAGTGCCGATCGTCTGGCTAAAATGCCGCAAACGCGAGTCCCAAGGGCCGTGGCCGACCAGGGCCAGGTGAACGTCGTCTCGAATCACGCGCAGCAGGTCGATCGACCAGATCAGATCGCGCAACGCAGACGTGACGTCGAACGGCGCGGCACAAAACACGAGCCGGGCGCTTTCGGGCAGGCCGAGTTGCTGGCGAAGGTTCGCCAACGCTGGCGTCGAGGTTTCGTCAGCCAAGACGTCCGGGACCACGGTCACCGCGCTGCCGGGGAACTGAGAGCTCAGGACATCTGCGAACGGCTCGGCCGGCACGACCACGCGGTCGATCCTTACGCCCCACCGGCGCGCCAGAGTTGGCCCGAGCAACGCCTGATCGGCGGCGATGCGCCGGCAACTGACGATTAGCCGGCCACGGTGCCCCGCCACGCGAGTCCAAAAGGCGGCGGCACTGGGCGCAATGTCCCAAGCGTGAACCACGGCCGGCTGGAACTCGCGCACCAGAGCGCGCAACCGGCGAACAAACGGCCAGTCGAACAGCCGTCTACTTGCGCGGGCGAGATCGGGCTTGATGGTCAACTGGCCGCAGGGCGCGCTAATCGCCACGACGCGCGACTCGACCAGACCGGTCGACGTCAGCCAGCGCAATTGCTTGCTGGCGGCCGAGGGCCCGCCGTCGGCCACAAGATGCAAGACGCGCATCGTCACGGCTCGACCACGGCCAAGTAAGGCAAGTTGCGATGCTCGTCGTGATAGTCGAGCCCGTAGCCCACGACGAACTCATCGGGAATCGTGAAGCCGACGTAATCGGGAAGCATTGCCACCTGCTGCCGGCCCTCTTTGCACAGCAGGACAGCGCTGCGCAGGTCATTCGGGCCGAGAGTTTTCAATTCGGCCAATAATCCGTGCAAAGTCTGGCCGGTGTCGAAGATGTCGTCCACCACCAACACGTTTCGCCCTTTCAAGTCGGGGAGCATGTCGGCCCTGATTCGCAATTCACCGGGCGTGGTGGCCGCGCCGCGGTAGCTGCTGGCCTGCACCACGCCCACGCGGAGCGGCATCCGTAACTGGCGAATCAGGTCGGCCACGAGTACGATGCTGCCAGTCAGCACGCCGATGATCGTCAGCGGCTTGCCGCCGTAATGGTCGTTGATCTGGTCGGCCAGGCGCGCCACGCCGTCGCGCAATTGCTGTTCAGAGAGTAATACTTTCACAACTCGCAAACTCCGGCCCGATGTCCCGCGACGCGTCGGTATTGTAATCGTCGGCCGCCGTTTTCGCGATTGATCCCAGGAGTTTTTACGTGCCTGCTTCCGGCCAGTGGTCGCAAGTCAAAGTCGCCGGGCACCCCTGCGATCTGTTCGAGCCCGCGCAGCCCAGTCCGCACGGTTACGTGGTGATGTACCTGCACGGCGTCCACTTGGCGCGGCTGCACGAGAACCCGACGTTCACCGGGCTGTTTGGCCAGCACGGACTGCGGGTGATCGCGCCCCAGACCAAGCGCAGTTGGTGGGCCGACAAGATTTGTGACGAGTTCGACCCCCAGCTCACGGCCGAGCAGCACGTGCTGCGAAACATTGTTCCACAGATCAAGGAACGCTGGGGGGCCGAGCCGCCGCGGATTGCGCTGCTGGGAACGAGCATGGGGGGGCAAGGCGCGCTAAGGTTCGCGTTCAAGCACCCGAATACATTTCCCATCGCCGTGGCCATGGCGCCGGCGATCGATTACCAGATTCGCTATGACGATCCCGAGGAAGAGACGATCATCCAGATGTACCCCGATGCCGAAGCGGCGCGGCAGGACACGGCCACATTGCACGTTCATCCGCTGAACTGGCCGCGGAACGTCTGGTTCTCGTCCGACCCGAACGATCTGCGCTGGCACGAAAGCGCGCAGCGATTGCACATGAAAATGTCGGCGCTCGGCATTCCGCACGAGACCGACCTCGAGACCGAAGCTGGCGGACATAGCTGGGACTATTACAATCACATGGCCCCGCGAGCGCTGCAGTTCATTGTCGATCGCCTGGAACAAGAGCGCCGCCGCGTGTGATGTGCGATGGGGCACACTGACTCGCGCGATAAAACCCTTCTCCCCCGGGGAGAANNCGAACCGGATGAGGGTCACGCCTCAGGCTAGATCGCGCTCGCTACAGAGTGGCCCCTCATCCGGCCTATCGGCCACCTTCTCCCGGCGGGAGAAGGGTTTGCGCGGGCCGCGTGATGATGGATGCGTGAAGGGTGCCCAGACTTGTTACTCTCCTGCTTCTCCACCCAGCAAGCAAGGGGTGTTTGCCGCGCGCAATGCTTTGTTTAATCTGACATTATCTATCCCACGCCAAACAGGAACTCCCGCCATGCAACTCGACCCCACCGAACTCGCTCGTCTTGGTCGCGCCCTGAAGTCGGGGCTTGTTTTGAGCCGACGACACTTCGCCCTGCTCGGAGCCGCGGCTGCCGCGCTGCCGCTGTTGCCGCGACCGGCGCTGGGCATCACGCTCAAATCGCCAAAGCTCTCGGACTATCCGTTCAAGCTTGGCGTGGCGTCGGGCGACCCGCTGCCAACGGGCGTCGTGTTGTGGACCAGGCTCGCTCCCGAGCCGACCACCGGTGGCGGTATGCCCAACGAGAATGTCGAAGTCCGCTGGCAAGTCGCCCGCGACGAGGGGATGACCCAGATCGTCAAGCAAGGCGCCGTGGTCGCCACGCCCGAGGCGGCCCATTCGGTCCACATTGAAGTCGACGGGCTCGAGCCCGACCGCTGGTACTGGTATCAATTCGCGGCCGCCGGCGAGACGAGCCGCAAGGGACGCACGCGCACCGCGCCGGCCTTCGACGCGACACCCAGCCGGCTGAACCTGGCCTTTGCCTCGTGCCAGCACTACGAGCAGGGCTTCTTCACCGCCTACGAGCACATGGTGCGCGATGAACTCGACCTGATTCTGCACTTGGGGGATTACATCTATGAATACGGAGGGAAGGAGAAACTCGCCCGCAAGCACGTTGGCCCCGAGCTGACGACGCTCGACGACTATCGCAACCGGTACGCCCAGTATCACGCCGACGAACAATTGCAGACGGCTCACGCTTATTGCCCGTGGTTGGTGACGTGGGACGATCACGAGTTCGACAACAACTACGCGAACCACGTTTCGGAAGAACCCAACGTCGCTACCGAAGGTTTCTTGAAGCGCCGCGCCGCCGCGTATCGCGCCTATTACGAGCATATGCCACTGCGCGCGGCGCAAATGCCCCACGGGCCGGATCTGGAGTTGTACCGTCAGGTCCACTTCGGGCGACTGGCTCAGTTTTCGATTCTGGACACGCGACAGTATCGCACCGATCAGCCGTGTGGCGACGGGAACAAGCCGCCGTGCGCCGACGCGCTCGATCCGCAGGCGTCGTTGATGGGACCGGCGCAGCGGGCCTGGCTATTCGATCGGTTGCAGTCGTCACCGGCCACGTGGAACGTGCTGGCCCAGCAGGTGATGATGGCCCGCGTCGATCGCGTGCCCGGCGAGGTGATCGCGCACAGCATGGACCAATGGCCCGGCTACGAAGCCGAGCGGCGAAGCGTGCTGCAATTCCTGGCTGACAAGCGGATCAAGAACCCGGTGGTCCTGACCGGCGACATCCACAGCAATTGGGCCAATGAGTTGCAGGTGCATCGAGACGATCTGCAAGGCCCCGTCGTGGCCAGCGAGTTCGTCGGCACGTCGATCACCTCGGGAGGCGACGGCTCGCCAACCGGCAAGGATACCCCAGGAGTGCTGGCCGAGAATCCGTTCGTTAAGTTCTACAATCGACAGCGCGGCTATGTGCGCGTGAGCATCACGCCGCAGCGCTGGCAAAGCGATTACCGCGTGCTCGACTACGTGACCAAGCGTGGCTCGCCGATCGGCACGGCCAAATCGTTCGTCGTCGAGTCAGGCTCGCCGAAGTTGCACGAAGCGTAGAGGTTGGATGGCCCAACCGCTTGCGGCTGGGTGACGAAGTCACAAGAAGAACTTGGTGGCTTAGCTCGGGATGCGATGAGCGAGAAGCTATTCCGGGGCCTCGTCGCGCGTTCTTCTTGTCGCTGACGCGACCCGGCCGCAAGCGGCCGGGCTACCCGACTCAAAGGCCCGGCAATTACTTCCGCGGGCCCATGCCGGGGATTTCGGTCAGGTCCAAAATCTGCACGTCCGACACGTCCGAGCGTCCCGTGCCCGGCCAGTATTGAATCTTCCGCGCGGCCGCTTCGACCGGCGGCGCGCCGACGCGCATCTGGCGATAGAGCCGAGCCGGCGTCCGCCCGTCCCCTTCCAGCACCAGCATGTCCTTGCCTTGCGAATAGGTCAGCCGGTTGGCCCGGGCCGTGAAGCCGGTCCCTTCGACCAGCGTGTTTCCGATCGCTTCAAGTTCCAGGTTGCTTTTGCCGCGGACGAGCGACGGCGCCTCGACCAGGTTCAACTTGTCGCTCGACAAGCCGACGCCGCGCGGGCCCCAGGTCTCGGGGCGATCGATGTCCAGTCGTGTTTCCCACGTCGGTATCGGCCCGTAAACGGCGCGGACCTGGTTGTCGAATTGGATCTGGTGGCGTTGCAGGTTGCCCGACAGCCCGCGCTGAAAGCGAACATGCAGGAAGACGATGCCGGGCGCCCCGCCGTTCTGGCCCGGCGCCGCTAGTGCGGGCGCGGCGGGAATTGCACCCTGCTGAGCGCCGGGCAGCGCGTCGCCGGCCTGGCCCAGCCGGATCGATGTGACCGCGCCGGGGCCAGCGCCGCTGACGTCGCCGGTTGCTTGCCAAAGATCGAGTTCTTCCATCTGCATGGTGTCGATCGATTGCAGCGTATTCTCAACAATCGTGCGGTTTTCGAGCCACACCCCTTGCCGGCAACTCAACTGCGAGATGTCTGGCCGCGTCGGATCGCCACCTGGATCAAGTTGTCCACTGCCGCCGTCGGGCGAGGCCTGAAACGAGACGGGCTTGCTGAACTTGGCTTCGAGCAATTGCGTCTTGAGGGCTTGCGTGGCGTGACGCGCTTCGACGTTGCGCTCGAACCGGGCGACCAGGCCGTCGAACTGCATCTGTCCTTGCCACGAGACATCGAGCGGAATCGGTGGACCTGGCTTCGTCGTGCCATCGGCGGCTTTCGGTTGGACCGGGACCGACATGGAACCTGCGCCGTCGGTCCACATCAGGTTTTGGCCGCGGTTCAAGCGGACCACGTCCGACACCATCGTCAAGCTGCGGGCTTCGATGTAGGCCGGCTTGCCGCTGACGCTGACGATTTCGGCGCCAGGCTGCGGCTGTTGCAGGTGAAGCTGCTGGCCGACGATCTTCAGCGGTTTGTCGTCGGGCTTGGCGGTGCGCGTTTCGGTGAGCTTGACGTTCTGCTCGATGAACAGATCGGCCAATTCCATCGAGGTGTCGGTCAAGCGCGCGCGGATGCGCATCTGCTTCCCTTCGACGTGAAACTGCTGGGCCGGAGGGCCCTTGGGCTGGCGCGGCGTGTTGTCGACTCGCACTCCTCGCGGCGGATGGGCCATGCCCGCCGGCGCGAACACGGGGGCCGGCACACCGGGGGCAATGGCTTCCTCGCGGACACCTGGCGGAGCGCCGACCGGCTCGCGACGCACGACATGCGGCGCGGGGCTGGCGGGCTCGAACCAGGCTTGCAGCTCCTCGACTTCGCCGGTGACACTAGGCGATTTGATTTTCACGCTGCCTTGGGCCAACATCCGATCGGGGCGCATCTCGTTGCGGCGCGGGCCTTCGGCCGGGCCGACATGCACGACCGGCTTGGGCGGCGACTCGACAAGCCAGAGATAAATCTTGCTGGCGTCGAGCGAACCTTGATCGCCGGCCTCGACGTGAGCGTCCCCTTCCAGGCTGAGCAACTGCTGTCCTTCGCTGGGGCGGAAGTGAGCGATCGTGGTCCAGCGCGCCAGGATCGGCTGGCTGGGATCGTCGGGCAGCGACCCGCGCAACCAGCCCGGCCCCAGCGCGCGGAACTCGCCGAGCGAGCCTTCGACGCCCGGCTTGGCGAAGACTTCGCGAGCCTGAATCTGGCGACCTTCGTGGACCAGTTGCACCTGGTTCGCGCCGCGCAGGGTGACGCCGCCGCTGGCGACATCGTATTCGAGTTGCTGCCCCATCGCTTCGAGCGCTGACGACGGCGCGCGAACCATCACCGGACTGCCGAGCATTTCGACACGCTTGGGCTCGAGGTGAAGCTGATCGCGTTTGGGTTCGGCGGCGCCAGGTTTCGTTGGCGTGGGCTCCGTGGCTGACGCTTTCTGGGCGGCTTCGATGAATGTCAGCGATAACAGATCGCCCGTCATGCTGTCAGGATTCGGCGTGCCGGTCAGGCGGCGGACGTCGACCCGATCGCGGAACGTCGCCACGCGCTGTTCAAAGTCGAACCGGAACGGGCCCTTGCAGCGGATTTCGACCGGCGGCTGCGGCTTGCTGGGACCAATCGCTGGCTTGGGATCGTTGCTCTTGCCGGGGAACATGTCGGACTGCCCCGGCTCGAGACGCATCTCGACGTCTTGCGCGATCTCCAACGAGGTCATGCCGCGAAAGCCGACGTTCTGTTTGCCGGCGGCCATCTGGATTTGCAACCGCCGCCCGCGGCCGCGATTGGGGCCCATCTGAAAATCGAGCGGCTGGGTCGAATAGATCCGCTGTTGTGACAGCTCGAGATTGCTGGCGTGGATCAGCAGGTCGTCCTGCGGACCAGGCTCGGAATTGTCGCTGCGAATGGTGACCGCGCCGATCAACTGGCCGCTGCGAAGCTGGCTCCCTTGGGACCGTTTCAGGTCGAGCGGACCGTCGAACTGCAGGATCGCCCCCTCGGGGGCTCGCATGATGATCGCCTGGCGCTGGCGCTCGCGAAGAGTGGACTCGTCCCCTTCGGGAATCGAGATCACCGTGCAGGGCTTGATCTCCATCGCACCGTCGGGACGGTTCTTGTACTCGCCGGCTAGCAAAATGCCGTAGGACGTTTCCAGGATTTTCAGCGTGGTCAGCTCCCAGTCGCCGGGCAGAAACCACTGCTTAAGCATCTCGCGCTGCTGCTCGACGTAGGTCTTCGAGACGTCCGGCACGATGACGGGCACATCGTCGCTGGCCACCAACTCGGGCTCGACCCAGGGGACCACCAAGAGCGCATAGACCACATAGGCAACGAAGACCGCTGCCAAGCTGCTGGCCACGCGCTTGTAGTACTCCTTGGGCATGGCGCTTAAGCGTACATCCTTCCGTGGGGCGTAAACGGCTCGTCCGTGAGCGGTTATTGATAGGTGCGGATCAGGTCGTCCCAACGACGCTGGGCCTTGAGAATCATCTCGATCGTTTCGCGCACCGCGCCGCGGCCGCCGGGCAACTTGGTCACATAGTCGGCCGCCTCGCGCACCTCGGGCGAAGCGTCGGCCACGGCCACCGCCAGTCCGACGGACTTCATTGGCGGCAGGTCGGGAAGATCGTCCCCGATATAGCAAACCTGCTCGGGGCGCAAGCCCAACTGGGCGATGATCTCGCGCGCCGCGGGGCTCTTTTGCTCGGTCCCTTGTCGGACCAGGTCGATGCCTAGCTCGGCCGCGCGGACGTTGACAATGTGCGAATTGCGCCCGGTCAGAATGCCGAACTTGCCGCCGGCGCGCCGCCAGAGCTTAATGCCCAGCCCGTCGCGGATGTGGAACCGCTTCAGCTCGACACCTTCATTGTCAAAGATGATGCTCCCTTCGGTCAGCACGCCGTCGACATCCGAAAGGATGAGCTCGATCGGTTCACATTGTCGAGTAATGCTCATAAAGCTCACGTAGTCTTGGACGGTCCCAGTCGGCGTGTGGTTCCCTGTTAGCGCGGTGTGTCGGGGATCATCCCCACCATGTCGGTAATGTCGATCAGGCCGGCCGGCGCGCCGCGGCCGTCGACGACCGGCAACTCGCTGATCTTGCGCTCGGCCATCATCGCCACGGCGTCGGTCAGCATCGCGCCGACCGGCACCGTCGTCGGCCGCGCGGTCATCACGTCGCAAATCGGTCCGTCAAAGGCGTCGTCGCGGCGGGCCTCGAACAGCCGAGCCAGGTCGCTATCGGTGAACAAGCCGCTTAGCCGCCCTTCGGCGTCGGTCAGCATGACCGCGCCGCTGCGCCGACCGGGTCGGCGCAGCGCGGCGAACACGTCACGCACCGTCGCATTGTCGCGCGCCAGACGGCATTCGGCCAAGGGGCGCATGTAATCTTCGACATGACTCAGCTCGCGCCCCAACGCACCGGCCGGGTGCAAGCGGGCAAAGTCGGCGCGGCCGAACCGGTTGGCACGGCTGGCAACCAGGGCCAACGCGTCGCCCAGCGCCAGCATGGCCGTCGTGCTGGTGCTGGGGGCCAGCCCCAGCGAGCAAGCTTCACGCATTGCACCCAACGCCAAGGTCACCGTCGCGGCCCGAGCCAGCGTGTTGGTCTCGCGGCCGGTGACGGCGATGATCGGCGTTTGCATTTTGGTTAGTAATGGCAGCAAACGGATTACTTCTTCGGTCTCGCCACTTTGCGACAGAGCCAAAATCACGTCGTCGCTGCTGACCCGGCCCAGGTCGCCGTGGACCGCTTCGGCCGGGTGCAGGTAGATGCTGCGCGTGCCTGTCGACGCCAACGTGGCCGAGATCTTTTGGCCGACCAGGCCGGCCTTTCCCATGCCGGTGACCACCACGTTGCCGCGACAGGCGCAGACCAGTTCCACCGCGCGGCAGAAGTCGAGGCTCAGCCGCGCCGACAGCTTAGTCAGCGATTCGGCTTCTAGCTGCAGAATCTCGCGGGCGTAAGCGAGTTGCTCGAAGGGACTTAACGGTTCGAGGCGCAGAGCGGCTTCGGAACTCATCGTCGGGGTCATCCTTGACCGGCGGTCGTTTGTAAGTCGTTGCGGCGCAGGGACTCGATTGTACCGCGAGGGGACCAGGCGCGGAACAGCAGCTCAATGTTCGGCGCTTTGCTAGCGTTCACTCGGGCGACGCCCCCTACCAAGGCCTAGCCGGCGGCTATCCAATGTGTAACACACGGCCTCTACAAACTTAGGGGGCAACGTGTTACGATCAGAGCGCGTCGCCCGCCGACACCCCGACTTTTCTACATTTCGTTGCCCTGGTTGCCAGCCGTCCCACGGGACGAGGAGATTGAGTTACCGATGATCGTCACGACGAAAGCCCTGTTCGAGCTAGCATACGGCAAATATGCCGTCGGCGCGTACAACATCAACAATCTGGAACAGACCATTGGCCTGTTCCGCGGCAACTTGGGCAAGCGGAACTCGAACGAAGAAGCGTCCAGCACCAAGGACAGCGCTCCGTTCATCATCCAGCTTTCGCGCGGCGCGCGGGGCTACACCGACAAGCGGTATCTAGAAGCGATGATTCGCACGTCGGAAGAGGTGTTTCCCGACGCGATCTTTGCCGTCCACTTGGACCACGGCACCGAAGAGGTCTGCTACGAGTGCATCGACAGCGGCTTCTATTCTTCGGTGATGATCGACGCCTCGCACGAGACGTTCGACCAGAACATCGCCATCACCAAGCGCGTGGTCGAACGGGCTCACGAGCGCGGATTGTCGGTCGAAGCCGAGTTGGGCATGCTGGGTGGTGTCGAGGAAGACATCTCGGTCGAAGCCGAACACGCCTGCTTGACCGATCCGGACCAGGCGGTCGAGTTCGTCGAGCGCTCGGGCTGTGACTCGCTGGCCGTGGCCATCGGCACCTCGCACGGCGCCTACAAGTTCAAGGGCTCGCAAGCCCTGCACTTCGACCGGATCGAGCAGATTCAAAAGCGTCTGCCTGGCTATCCCCTGGTGATGCACGGCAGCAGCAGCGTGCCCAAGGAATGGGTCGACCGGATCAACAACGCCGGCGGCAAGATGCCCGACACCAGCGGCGTGCGTGAAGGCGATTACCTGCCGGCCGCCAAGCTGGGGGTGACCAAGGTGAACATCGACACCGATGGCCGCCTGGTCTGGTGCGCGATCTACCGCGAGACTTTCCGCGACAAGCCGGCTGACTTTGACCCGCGCACGCCGGGCAAGCCGTTTATGGCTGCGTACGCGGACTTCATCATTCACAAGAACCACAAGCTGGGCTCGGCGGGCCAGTTGGAAGCGGTGCGCAAGGAACTGGCCGCGGTTCGCGCCTAGTTGCGTCGTCGCTCCCCGGTATCGAATCGAAGCAGGCCCTGCGACGCACGTTGCGGGGCCTGCTTTCGTTTCGGGCGCTCTGCAAAGGGTGGATGCTATGCCTCGGTTGGCGTCGATCACGGTCTATCCGATCAAGTCGTTGCCCGGCGTACAGGTCGAATCAATTGACGTGCTGGCCAGCGGGGCGCTGGCCTGGGATCGGCGCTGGGAAATCGTTGACGCCGCCGGCGATGTGATCAACGCCAAGCGAACGCCCCAGGTGCATCACCTGCGCGCCGCGTTCGATTTGTCGGCCGAATCGGTGGCGCTGGCCGTTGATGATCATACGGCCACGACGTTCTCGCTGGCCCACGATGGCGAGGCGATCGAGGCCTGGCTCAGCCGCTCCTTTGCCGAGCCGGTGCGATTGATCGAGAACGTCGCGGCGGGCTTTCCGGACGATACCGACTCGCCCGGGCCGACGCTGGTTAGCCGGGCGTCGCTCGCTTCGGTCGCGAGTTGGTTTCCGCAGTTTCCGGCCGATCAGATCGAACGCCGCTTCCGCGCCAACCTGGTGATCGAAGACGCCGAACCGTTCTGGGAAGATCGGCTTTGTGGTGAGCCGGGTGAGTCGGTGCCGTTTCGATTGGGCGAGGTTCGTTTCGAGGGGACCAACCCTTGCCAGCGGTGCGTCGTGCCGACGCGAAATCCCGAGACCGGCGACACCTGGCAGGGGTTCGCCAAGACATTCGCGCGGCATCGCGAGGACACCTTGCCCGCGTGGGCGCCCCGCGCGCGATTCGATCATTTCTACCGGCTGACATTGAACACCCGTCCCGCCCTGGGCCACGTCGGCGGCACATTGCGCGTGGGGGACGAATTGGTCGTGGACGGCAACTAGATCACGATTTAGCTTCTGGGTGGCACGCCCGCCCTTCGGGCATGGGGAGGCATGTACTGAATCCGGTATTTGATTGGCGATTCCCCACGCCCTGCGCTTGGGACGTGCCACCCCCGCTACAATCTCTTGAGAGTTGCCCTAACCTGTTAACGACGCGACGGGGTTTTCGGCCTGGCCGTTTTGTGATGTTTGGGCCAACGGCAACGTGACAAAGATCGTGGTGCCGCGACCCGGGTAGCTGTCGGCGCGGATCGTGCCGTGGTAGGCCGAGACGATCGATTCGCAGATACTCAGTCCCAGCCCGCTGCCCGTGCTCTTGTCGCCGCGCTGCCGGGCTTTGTCGGCCCGATAGAACCGCTCGAAGATGTGGGGCAAATCGGTCGCCACGATGCCCACCCCAGTGTCACAGACGCGCAGTTGGGCTTCGCCGCGGTGTGGATCGGCCGTCAGTTCCACCGTGACCGTGCCCGCTTGCGGCGTGAACTTAATCGCGTTGTCGATCAGGTTCGTGATCACCTGCCGCAACCGGGCCGCGTCGCCATAGACGTTGGCCGGTTCCAGCTTGGCGAGGTTCAACCTGACGTCACGCGTCTCGGCCACGGCTGCGAACATTTCGCAGGAGCGCGACACGATCTTGTCGAGTTCGGTCGGCTGGGCCGGCTTGGTGATGCGGCCGGCATCGGTCTCAGCCAACGTCAGCAGTTTGTTCACCAGATCGCGCAGCGAGGCGCATTCTTCCAGGGTTTGGGCCAGGATTTCTTTGTACTCTTCCGGCGTGCGATCAATGGTCAGCGCCACGTCGAGCGAGCTTTGCATGGCCGCCATCGGCGAGCGCAGTTCGTGCGCGGCGTCGGCGGTGAACTGGCGCATCTGGGTGATGTAGGCCGCAATGCGGTCGAGCAAGCCGTTGATCGTCTGGCTCAAGCGGTCCAGCTCGTCGCGCGTGCCGCGGAGGTGCAACCGCTCGTCCAGATTCGTCGGGTGCAGCCGCGCGGTAATGTCGATGATCCGCGCCAAGGGGCGCGTGGCGCGGCCAGCCAGCCAATAGCCGCCGATGGGCGTGATCAATAGCACCGCCACGCCAATCGTGGCCAAAATACGCTCGATCTCGGCCACGTCGCGCGCGACGTACGTGGTCGAGACTCCGACTTGGATCGAGTGGCGCGGCACGTCGGCCTTCTTGGTGTCGTGGCGGATCAGTCGATAGTTGCTGATTGTTTGCGGCCGGTCGGGCTGCAAGGCTAGCGGCGGGCGCCCCGAGATGGCGCTGGGCATGGTGCTGGTCTGGAACACGACGGCGTCGGTTCGGTCGACCAGTCGGATAAACATGTCGGAATGTTCGTGGGTCTGGGCCTTGCGGTTCAGTTCGTGGCCGATTCGCTCGAAGTCGGGATAGAACTCCTCGACCGTGGTGGCGACTTCCAACGCCTCTTCGCGAAGCGTGTCGTCGATCTCGCCCAAGAGGGTCAGCCGAACCGACTCGCGCACGGCCCCCAGCGACGCTACCACCACCAACAGCGTCACCACCGAGTACCAGAGGGTGAGCCGGAAGTGAAGCGAGCCGATGATTTCCCAAAAGCTCAGCGGACGGCGCGAGTTGGCGCTGCTGATCGAGCGCGCAGCCGAAGCTGGCGATAGATAATTCGGCGATCCGCCCGCGGCGTTCGAATTATGGTTCGCGGATGGCATACCCTCGGCCTCGCACCGTCTCGATAAGCGATTCGTCGTACCCCTTATCGAGTTTACTGCGAAGTCGATTAATATGCACGTCGATGACGTTCGTCGTGCCGTCCCAGGTCATATCCCACAAGTGTTCGCACAACATCTTGCGAGTAACCACTTTGCCGGCAAACCGCATCAGGTATTCCAACAGGCTGAATTCGGTCGGCGTGAGATCGATTTCGCGATCGCCGCGGGCCACGCGCCGCGTGGTCAGGTCGAGCGTCAAGTCACCGACTTCGAGCGTCGGCGAAGGACGCGTCACCGTTCGGCGGCAGACGGCCTCGATACGGGCCATGAGTTCCACAAAAGCGAACGGCTTGACCAGATAATCGTCGGCACCCGCGGCCAGACCGGCCACGCGCTCTTCCACGCTGCCGCGCGCCGTCACCAGCAACACGGGCGTGACGATCTTCTCGGCCCGCAGTCGGCGCAACACGTCCAGGCCGCTGACGCCGGGCAACATCAAGTCGAGCGTGATCGCGTCGAGACTCTTGTTGCGACCTAACTCCAGGGCGCGGACGCCGTCGCGAACCCAAGTGCATTGGTGGCCGGCTTCGACGAAGCCTTGTTGCAATGCTTTGCCAATCACCGGGTCGTCTTCGACGATCAGTACATTCATCGAGGCTAACTCCCTGCATTGGGCCTGGCGGCCTTCGAGAACCGGCGTGGGGGCCAAACCGGCCTGCGCCATTGTCAGCGCACTCACTGCCTGTGATCTGACCATAATATCGACCTCGGGTTAAAGGTTCCCTGGATCATTAGGGCCTTGTCACAAATGCTGCCCGCCGAGTGGCCCATCTTTGGCCTGGCCGGAGACCGCATTCGCGAACTGTTCTACGCGCGCAAGTCGCGAAATGACTAGGCAATTACGGAAATGTAATATTGGGTCTGCTTGGCCATCGGATTGCTTATACCAAAAATCGGCCCCCGTCTGAACGGAGCGGCAAGGGGTAGACTTCGGTTAGGCGTTCTTTTCGATCATCATGCGCCACATTGATGATTGTCTGACGCGATGATTGTCGGTTAGGTTCCTCGGCAGCCGATGACCGGCCCAGCGGGCGGCACTCGCATTGATGTCTGCGCGGGAGGCGAGGAACTTTTCTCGGAATCGCTGGTTTTTTGCCGACGGAAGGTCGTGTAAAAAAGATCAAGCAAGTCGCGCAAAGATCGCACGCCTGGGCGTATGCCCGGTCCAGTAATCACCAAGTATATTTGACGACGTCGCCTAGGTGACGCCGCCGCTTCAGCGTCTGTTTTTCCGCTTGGTAATCATTTAAGCTTGCCGAAACTCGACCGAATGCGTTCTGATAGCCGAAAGACCGTGTCGGAATACAGTGGGCGTGGCGCGCCCGCCGAAGATTGGTGTGCCGATGACTTTCCAGGGGAGTCCATGGTGCCTGTGGGCAAACCCTTGGCCGAGGGCTGGCGGGTCCAGCGGTCACCTTTGCATCTCGCCGCCTAGGAAACATCACTAATGGACCTTCATGAGTTTTTGCACAAGGTTGTCCACAATCTATTCCAGCCCTTGCTGCTGTTCTTTTACATGGGGGTGCTGATTCCCATCCTGCGCGTGGGATTTGAGTTTCCCCATCAAGTTTATCAGGGCCTGGTCGTGTTCCTGCTGCTTTCCATCGGCTGGCACGGTGGCGAGGAACTTGCCAAGCTCCAAGCGCACGAGTTGTATCAGGCGCTCGGCTTCATGGTCGTTGGTTTCGTGCTGAACTTCATCATCGGCATTATCGCCTATGCGATTCTGCGCGTGGTCACGCGTTTGCGCCGAGTCGACGCGGCCACCGTGGCGGCGTATTACGGCTCGGATTCGGCCGGTACGTTTGCCACCTGCATTGGCACCTTGGGTGGGTTGCAAGTGGCGACCTTGGCGGCCGCGTTGATGGCTTCGCAGGTGCCCATGGAACGGCTTGGTTTGGGTAAGGACGTCGATTTCAAGAAGGTAAAGGCCGCCGCGGCCGATCCCGTGATTGTTGAACGATGGAAGCAAGAGGGAGTGGACGTGGCGTCCGTTCAGGCCGCCGTGGCCAAGGGCAACGACTATGTCGAAGCCCCCTACATGCCTGTGATGCTTGCTATCATGGAAATCCCGGGCTGTCTGGTCGGCTTGTATTTGGTTGCCCGCTGCCGCCGCACGGGAATGGACAAACTGGGCAACATGCCCGACGAACCAGGTTACAATCCGACGGCGCTAGCCCATGCTTCCGGGGTTTTGCATGGTCAAGAACACGGCCATGGCGAACACGTGTCGGTCGAATCGAGCGACCCAACACCGAAGAAAAGCGAGAGCATCTTCAGCGCTTCGCTGCTGCACGAAGTTTTCTTGAATACGGGCATTTACTTGTTATTTGGCGCCATTGCCATCGGTTTTATCGGTCAAATGCAGGGCTCGTCGGTGGTCGCCAAGGACGACCCCTTTTTCTTGAATATGTTTCACGGCGTGTTGTGCATGTACTTGCTCGAAATGGGCATCACCGCCGCCAAGCGTTTCGCCGACCTGCGCGTGGCGGGGATCAAGTTCATCCTGTTCGGTATGTTGGCCCCGAACTTGTTCGCCACGATAGGCATCCTGGTCGCGCACGGCTACAGCCACCTCAGTGGGGCCGAATTCTCGACGGGTACCTACATGGTCTTTGCCGTGTTGTGCGGCGCGTCGTCGTACATTGCCGTGCCGGCGATTCAGCGTTTGGCCATTCCCGAAGCCAGTCCCACGTTGCCTTTGGCGGCATCGTTGGGGCTCACCTTCTCGTATAACGTGACCATCGGGATCACGGTCTACGAGTACATCGCGCTGGCGCTCAAGGCCGCCTTGCCGGTCTAGAGCCCAGGATAATCGCACGGGTGTCGCATCCTTGGAACGCAAACGCATCGCTGGTGAGGAAACTGCATCATGGTTACCGTCAGTCGAGTGACGATTATTGCTGATTCAGCGCTCGAACAGCGCATCTTGGACGAGTGCCTGCGACTTGGCGCCAAAGGCTATAACGTGGTGCCTTGCCGAGGCAAAGGCACTCATGCCATCATTGGGGATCAATTCCACAATCTGCCGGAAGAGGTGCGGATCGAACTGCTCGTGCAGGCCGACATCGGCAAAAAGATCTTCGCGTGGCTCAAGGACGAGATACTCGACAACCACGCCGTGATGGCATATCTCGACGAGGTGCAAATCTCGCCGAGTGATAATATCTGACCCCCGCCAGGAACGCTCTGCGAAAGCTCGGGACCGACGAGCAAACGACGCAGTTGCCGTTTATAAAAGCCCCAGACGTAAGTCCGGGGCCTTTTGTTGCGCAAACGAGTGGCCTCAATCGGGGACTTACGTTCCCGGCTCCTGCCCACCGTGAGCGCGTCGCCGCGGCTCCGTCCTACATGATCAGCCCGGACTTCGACAAATCTTGCTGGTCCTGCCAGCCGGCGATATAGCGAGTGTCGAACATCAGAACGTGGCCGCAGTTCTTGCAGATCAACTGCAGCATGGCCGACTGCTCCTTGTCGATCTGGTCATCGATGGCGTCGATGGTGTGCGTGCCGACCAAGCCGCCGATCTTCCAACGGTTGGCCTGGCATAAGGTACATGACGCATGTTCGATCTTTTGACGCAGCCACGCCTCGAACGAGCTTTGCTGCTCGGGAGTCAGTTTCACGATAGACCATCCTTTTGCGCCCTTGGGTGCGGTGATGCTGGCAGTCCAGAGGCGTCTCCAGCCGAGCCAGCCGCCAGGTCGAAGGCGACACCGCGCCACGCCCCCCAGATCGTCGAAAACGTCGACAATCGTCGGCAGGCGAGTCGGCCACGAAGGGCATGCGCTGGTCGAACGCCCGCTTCGCTCTGTCTTAATTCTACGCATCGCACGGGGAAAGGCGCTCGCATGTCTAACACAATTGCCATCCAGAGGTCGCAAAGCGCAATGCTCACCGCGGCTCCTGGAACGATGCCCGCCAAAGACCGCCGATTTGCAGCTTTACCCACTCCGGATAGAATGAGACGATACCCCAACCGAGGGAGAGCCCGGTCAAGGGCGTCATTCACTCACTACCCAGGCGGATAGCCGCCCATTTATCGGAACCGTCCCATGAGCACCAGCTATCCGCGTCGCCCGGTTCGCAAGCGCACCGACTTGATGACCATCTTGTTGATGCTGGTCTCGGTCGTCGCCTTGCCGGTCGTGGGCCTGGTCGGTTGGAAGATGTACAAGTCCGGCGGCGTCTTGGCGATCGGCAAGAAACCGCCGGTCGAGTCGGTCGCTCATCAACCGGCGCACGGTTCGGGCACGCGCACCGGCGGCAAAGGGAGCAAGCCGGGCGGCAATGAAATGGCCATGAACGATCTGCCCGAACAGGAACAGAAGACCTTCCAGCTTGGCGGTAGTGACGAAGTCCCGTCAGGCGCCGACGACTATACCGGTCAGGGAAACGGCACTGGGAGGCGAAGCCGTCGCCAGCGCGGCTTTGCGGAGGGGGCTGACTTCAGGGCCGGTGGCAATGGCGGTGGCGGCGGGCGAATGTCGATGGGGCACAGCATGTCCGACGTTCCCAAGGCGCTGCAAGGCGTCGAAAGCGTCCTGGGCGACGCCCTCGCCATCCCCAAGAAAGTGCTGGTCGTTTGGTTGTTCGACCGCACGGCCAGTTGCCAGTCGCTGCGTCAGGAAGTGGCCAACCAATTGCCGGCCATGTACAAGCGTCTGAACCCGACCGGCGAAGGGGGCGACGCCACATTGTTGACGATGGTGGGCCAGTTCGGCGCTGATTTCAACTTCATCACCGAGTCCCCCGAAGCCAACGCCGACAATGTCCAAAAAGCGGTCGGCAACATCTCGACCGATGATGGCTTTGTCGAGAACACGTTCGGGGCCATCAAAGCCGCCACTGACAAGATCATCGACTATCGTAAAAAGAAAGGCCGCTTCGTCACGCTGGTGGTAGTAACCGACGAGGTCGGCAATGACCGGCTGACGATTGACGAAGTGCTGCCCAAGCTCACTCCGTACGGCATTCCCGTGCAGGTCGTGGGGCCATCGGCTCTGTTCGGCACCGTCGAAGGGTTCAACCGGTTGGCCGAGGGGGAACCCAAGCCGGGCGAAGTGCGCGTGATGCAAGGCCCCGACTCGCACGATGTCGACTGGATTCACCTCGATTCCCCCGGCGGAATGTTCGACCCGTCGAGTATCGAAACCGGCATCGGGCCGTATCATCTGGCTCGCCTGTGCCGCGAAACCGACGGCAATTACTTCGTGCTCACGCACGGTGGCTCGCCGCTCAAGGGTTTTGAACCGCAATATGTCTCGGAAGCCGAGTACCAGAAGCAGGTCGAATCGAACAAGGCTCGCAGCTCGCTGATCAAGGCGGCCCAGTTGTCGCGAGCCGAGGTGTTGCACAACTTTTCCACCAGTTTTGACAATTCCGACGAAGTGCGGCGCAATCGTGCGTTGGACGCGGCCCAGAAGCCGGTCGCCAAGGTGATGATGGGCGTCGACTCATACATCGACGCGCTGAAGCCGGGCGAGCCGGACCTGGCCAAGCTGACTGCCCCGGGCGATAAACGCTGGCGCGTGGCGTTCGAGCTGGCCTATGCCCGCGCCGCGGCGGCCAAATCGCGCCACCAGGGTTTTCTGGAAATGACCGGTCAAATGAAAGGCGGCCGCAAGTTCCAGGATCCGAATCACCATTTTTGGGTGCTCAAGCAAGTGGACGATCCGATGAACGTCAGCGTGTTGGACAAAATGGCGTCCAAGTCGCGCGACTATTTGAACCACATCGTCAAGGATTATGCCGGCACGCCGTGGGCTCAATCGGCCGAGCGCGAAATGTCGGCCAAGATGAGCTGGAAGTGGTTTGAAGAGTAAGCGTGGCGTCGTCGCTAAGTCGTTAAGCCGTTTAGCGGCAGGGCCAAGGGCTCGCGCGTCACATGTAGCCCTGTTCTTTCATCGCGCGACGCCTTCGACCGAGCCGATCGTGGTTCCTGAGTAAGCCTGCGGCATGATTCTCTATTTGATTCGCCACGGTGAAAG
This sequence comes from Planctomycetota bacterium, assembly GCA_018242585.1. Classification (NCBI taxonomy): domain Bacteria; kingdom Pseudomonadati; phylum Planctomycetota; species Planctomycetota bacterium. The sequence goes on along the minus strand of JAFEBQ010000020.1, from coordinate 20,835 downwards.
CGCCTTCAATGCCGAAGGTCGCATCCAAGGGCAGCTTGACGTTCCTCTTTCCGAGTTGGGGCATCAACAAGCCCGGGCCGTGGCCGCCGAGTTCCAAGGACGCGAGATTCAGGCCCTCTACGCGAGCCCGCTGCGCCGCGCCTACGACACGGCCCGGCCCGTCGCCGCGGCGCTCGGCCTGCCGATTGTGGCCGACGAACGGTTGCGCGAGCTCAACGCTGGTGTCTTCCAGGGCCTGCTCTGGTCCGAGATCGCCGAGCGCTTTCCGGCCGCGGGGCAAGCCTGGCGGTCACAGCAGCCCGATTATCGCATTCCCCAGGGGGAGTCACGCCGCGATTTGATGCAACGCGGCAGCGCGGCTTTGGAGGCGATCCGCGAGACGGGCTACGAAGCGGTCGTGGTCGTGGCCCACGGCGGCATCCTGACCGCGGCCATCAAAGCTTGCCTCGAAGTGCCCGCCGAGCGCAACCCGTTCATGCTCTACAACGGCTCGATCAGCATGGTCGAATGGGGCGTGCAGTTCCGGCTGATGACGTTGAACCAGATGGACCATCTGCAACGGGCCGGCGCCGATTTGCGCAGCCGCACCGGCGATTTGTAGAGGCCGCTGGTATCGTTACGACGCCGCCACCCGCGTCGCGCTCTCCACCCCGGCCAGACGTCGCACCAGGTGCGGCCCCGCCGGCATGGTCGTCGCCGTGTCGAGCGCCCAGCGCCGCAGCTCTTGCTGCCAGCGGAACCGCTGCTCGGCCAGTTGCTCTTGCTGTCGCAGTTGCTCCTGGCTCCGCTCGGCCAGCGCCGTCTCGCGAGCCGATAGCTCGCCCGAGATGTTGTCGAGCTCCTGCCGGCGCTGCGTCACCCAGGTTTCCATCTCGGCCGCCTGGCGACGCAGACGATCGTGTTGCGCTCCTAGCTCGGCACGCAGCCGCTGCAGTTCCGCCTGGCGCGTGTCGAGTTCGGCCGTTGCCGCGCGATAATGATCGGCCAGCCGCCGCCGCGTCTCGCCGAGGGTTTGCCCGAGCACGTCCGGCGGGACCGCGCCGGTAAGCTGAGCCCACATCTCCTCGGTCGATAGCCGTAGTTCCAGTGTTTCGCGGTGCAAGGTGGCCACGTCCGATTGGGCCTGCGCCACGGCGGCCTGGCGGTGATCGAGTTGTTCGGCGCGGCGCTCCAACTCGCTTTGACGTTCGCCCAGCAAGGCCAGTTGCGTCCGCTGTTCATCGGCCAATTGGCGACGCCAGTTGCGCAGTTCCGCCTCGCCCCGGCGGCGTTGCTCTTCCAGGGCATTGGCCTGCTGCCGCCATTGCGTCTGAGCTTCGGCCAACAGCCGTTCCGACTCGGCCAGTTGTTCCTCGCGCGCTTCCAAGGCCTCGTCGCGGTGGCGCAGGTCGGCTTCGGTCTGTTCGATTTGCGCCAGCCGCTGGTCCAGTTCCAGGCCGCGTGCTTGCTCTTCGAGTGATGGCACGTGCTGCCGCTCGGCTAGCGCGACCCGCTCGGCGGCCAGCGTGCCTTCGCGATCGGCAAGCTGTTCGTAGTCCTGCTGGATCGCTGCCCGCGAGTCGTGCAGGTGTTCTTCCTGGGCCGACAATCGGCGGGCCGTTTCGGTCAGTTCGGCTTCGCGCGCTTGGATCGTCTCGCTCAGAGATTGCAGCCGTCCCTGCTCGGCGTCGAGTGTCTGCATCAACTGGGTCATGGCGACGGCTTGTTGCTGGCGTTCGGCTTCGAAAGCCGCCTGCCGCTCGAGCCATTCGTTTTCGAGCGTCGCCCGCTGCGCGGCCAGGGCGTCCGCGATTTGCTCGTGCTGTTCGTCGCGCGTGGTCGCGAGTCCTTGCTCGCGTTCGATCAGTCGTTGCTCGCGCTGCATTTGCTGCAAGGCAAACGCCGCTTCCAGTCGTTGTTGCAACTCGGCCAATCCAATGCCGCTGACTTCGGACGAGTCGGCAAACTCGGCCAAGCCGGCGTCGGCTTCGACCTGGGCGACGTACTGAGCCATCCGCTGCGACAGCCGTTCAAGCTGATCGGTCAAGTCGTCGTTGCGCGCGGCCAGATCGTCCTGCCAGCGGGCCAGTGTTTGCTCGCGGCTGGCCAGCTCTTCTTCGCGCGCGACCAGGACAGCTTCCCGTTCGGCCACGGCGGCGAGTGTCGCGCTGTCGACCTGGGGCTCTTCGGCAGGCATTTTCCGCTGGACCAGGTTATTCTCGCGCTGGCAAAGCGCCTCGTCGCGTTCGACAAGCGAATGGGTCAGGGCCGCGAGCGCCTGTTCGCGATCGGCAAAGGCATTCTCGCGGGCCTTCAATTCGGTTTCGCGGACGTACATCTGGGCGGCTTGCTCGGCGGTGTCGTGAGCGTGACCCTTGATGCGACGTTCGCGTTCGTCGTGTTGCTCGCTACGGGCAGCCAGGGCTTGCTCGCGCTCGGCCAGCGCGGCTTCGCGCGCGGGAAGCTGGGCCTCTTGCTCGGCTAACTGTTGCAGTCGGTCGTTCAGCTCTTGTTGCCGGCTGTCGAACCAGAGCTGCGCCGCGCGCATCTGGTTGTCGTACGAGGCCGACTGGCTGTTGAGCTGGGACTGGCGATGATCGATTTCGTCTTGGCGCGCTCGGAGCAGCTCGGCGATCTGCCGGGCATGCAGTCGCAATTGGGCCATCTCGTTGCAGGTCGGCGTGTCGGCTTCGACGGCGGCCAGCTCGCTCGCTGCGCCGTCGGCAGCGTCGGCCCCTTCGGCATAGTGAATGGCCAGCGCGCGGTGGCTGGCCCGTTCGACCGCTTCGGCCAGCGGCAGCGCGCTGGACAGGGCGTGCGGCGCGTCGATTCGTACGGCCGAGCCCGACGCCTCGGCGGACGTGGCGTCGGCTGGTTCGCGAGGCGCATCGTGGGAGGTATTCATACAGGCACAACCCGTTTGGGACAGGTCGCCAACTGTTACCCCCCGGAAACAGTCTGGCGCGCAACGTGTCGTGCCTGTTTATCGGAGCCCGCGCCGGAAAAGTTTACGCCGTTTTCCCGGAATGAAGTTTCGCGTGCCAGCAAGCTGTCGTGGTCGCGCGCATGCGAGCATCGATAGCAAGCGTTTTGGCTTGCGTCGAGAAACCGATTGGGTGCCACGCTCAAGCCCCTAAGGCGTGAGCGTGCGAAGCGTGTACCGCGAAGGGGGAAGATGTTAGAAGAGGAAGATGCCAGGAGCTTTTTATCGTTTCGTCACCGAAACGGTTCCTGACACGAATGGCATCAAGATAGCCGCAGTTTCTTGAGTGGCAACGGCTAAGCGTTGCTGTCGCGTCAAAGCCATCGCGAGGTTTTGTGTTGGCTGCGTAGAACGAACGGGTCGTCATCACGGTTCGTTCGGAGGCGCGAGCATGTTCGGTGTCATCAGCGGCGCGGTCGAGCGGTTGAAACAAAGTTGGCAAGCGGAATTGGACGACGCGGCGATTCGTCGCGCGTGCGTCGCGGCGGGGCACACGTGGCGGGATCGCAAGCTCGATCCAGTCGTCACGGTGAAGTTATTTCTGTTGCAAGTGCTGTGGGGCAACGTGGCCTGCAACGCCGTGCCGCGTCTGGCCCAGCGTGACGTGACCGGCTCGGCCTATTGCGAGGCCCGCGGTCGACTGCGGTGCGAGGCGTTGCAAACGCTGTTGACACAATCGACCGCGCGGATGGCCGAATGCGTCCGCGAGACGGGCCGCTGGCTGGGGCATCGGCTGTTCATCGTCGACGGTTCGAGGGAAAAAAGGTGTCAGGAACCGAATTCCATTTTCTTGGGCCTGCCCTGGGCACGCAGGGTCGATTCCAAGCCCAGTCGCCGGACGGCACGATCGCTCCATGACTCGTCACCCAGCGGATTGCCGCGGCTCACGCTGCGACGAATCGCCAGCAGTTCGGCCTCGGTCTGAGGAGCGTTCACATACTCGGTCCAACTCGCCTTGCGAGGCACTGGCCAGGATGCCAGTAGCGCCTTGTCCTCCGCCGATCCACGCAGCCAGCGAAACAAGCTGCACCAACGCCAATCCTCGGCGCGACGGACCAATCGCGCTCGCAGCGCGTTGCGCTCGACGTAGCGACCGGCCGTGTAAAGATGGTCGTCCTCCTGGATCGGAAACGACTTGAATCGCCCCTGGTACAAATGGCCCGAGCCGGTCGAGCGGCGGTGAGCGTGCCAACGCTGGGTGTGGGTCAGCGTCAGCCAGCCAACGAACCGCGACAGTTCTCCGTCCTGGCGCGGCCAGACGACCAGGTGCCAGTGGTTCGGCATCACGCAATAGGAAAGCAGCCGCGTCTTCGTGCGTTCGACCGCCTCCCAGAGCGCCTTTTCGAAGGCTTCGTAATCGGCCTCGTCGTCGAAGATCGTCATCCGCGCATTGGCGCGATTGAGCACGTGATAAACGTATCCGCCTTCGGCTGCTCGTAAGGGACGTCCCATGCCGTCAGGCTAGCGAGAAGCAACGTGTCCGTCAAGAAAACGGTTCCTGACACCTTTTTCGATTCTGCTCGTAAGGGACGTCCCATGCCGTCAGGCTAGCGAGAAGCAACGTGTCCGTCAAGAAAACGGTTCCTGACACCTTTTTCGATTCGCCAGCCTCGGAAGGCTTGAGCGTGCGAAGCGTGTACCGGCATGCTCAAGGCTTAAGGCCTTGAGCATGGCACCCGAAGATGAAGATGTAGGAGCCGGCGCGCCAGATTCGATTGGGTGGCCGTGTTGGCCCAAGCCGAAGCGCTTAGACCTTGGCTTCGTCCAGCGCGGCTTGGATGCGGGCCTTGGGCTGCACGCCCACGAACCGCTCGACCACGTCGCCGCCCTTGAACACCATCAGCGTGGGAATGCTCTGCACGCCGTAGCTGTTGGCGGCCGACGGATTGTCGTCGACGTTCACCTTGCCGACCTTGACCGAGCCCTGGTATTGGGTGGCCAGCTCTTCGATCAACGGAGCGATCATGCGGCAAGGTCCGCACCACGGCGCCCAGAAATCGACCAGCACCGGCTCTGACGACTGCAGCACCTCGGTTTGAAAGTTCTGGTCGGTCAGCTCGATAACATTGGCAGCCATGATCGCCGATCTCCTCGCGGGTTAATTCCTCGCCGATAACTACGCTGGCGCGTGGGCAATGGTTCAGTAGTCACCATCGGCCAATCCGCCGCGCAATGCCGACCAGTTACTTGAAATGCGTAAACTCTGGTGGCGCGATGTCGGAATTATAGGGACGCCGGCCCGACCGTCAACGAACCCCAGCGGAAGAGGGGCGAATAGCCGAACGCACGTTCGCAAAGCGTGCGGCAGACGCCGGTTAGCGCACCGACTCGGCCTTGATCTTGGCCGCCATTTCGGTGTAGTTGCGGGCCGACTCGTCGCGGCCCAAATGGCGGTGAATCGCCGCCAGATTCGCGTAGGGGACGCTCAGCGCTTGGCGGCTGGCATGGCCATCGGCGACGACCCCCTCGATCATTTGCACGCCCCGCTGGGTCAGTTCCTCGGCGCGCTGTTGCTGGCCGACCGCCCAGTAGGAGACGCCCATGCTGATCAGCGACTCGCCCTGGGCGAGCGCCGCCTCGGGCGCGCTGGCCTCGTCCAAGCGCGCGAAGACCTCGCCTGCTTTGTCGTACCAGGCGACCGCCTGGGTGTGATCGTTCGTGGACAAGGCGTGGATCGAGCCCAGCCGGAAGTAAACCCGGGCCATCGCGCTCAACTCGTCATGCGCCGCGGCGACAGGTTGCAACAGGCTGACCGCCGTGCCACCCGCGCGAAGCGCCGCTTCACGATCGCCTCGGTACTGAAAGGCTTGCATCGCGTCGCACATGGCCACGCCCAGTTCGCACGCTTGCCGGTGGGCCAGCAACGGGTCGTGGACCTGCGCCTGGCGTTTGCGCCCTTCGACCAGCAGTCCATCGACCCACGGCTGGGGATTGAGCTGCCCTTGCAGCGCCGCGCACGCCGCCAGCGAGCGGCAGCAATAAATGATCCGATCGGCGGTCAACTCGGCCGGCGCGGTCGACTGGTTGGCCAGTTGATACGCCCGTTCGAGCCAGCGATTGACCGTCTCGGCTTTGTTTTTCCAAGAGCCGCGGGCGATGTCGTTGGCCGCCCCCAGGAAGGCGTTGAGCGTGGCCTGGTGCGCGACGCGGCGTACGGCCACGCGCTGATCGGCCAGGAACGGCTCGGCCCGAGCGATCGCTTGCATTCGATAGTCAAGCGCCAGCGGATAATCGTGCTTCGGCCCATCGGCGATGATGTCGGCCAGCGTGACCAGCGCCGCGGCATGTTGCTCGGGTTGTTCGGCGACTTTGGCGAGCGCTTGTTGCACGGTGTTCAGCGCCGGCTGGTAGTGATTCAAGCGGGCTTGCGCGCGGGCCAACTGCAAATAGATCGGCACCGCGTCGGGCGAAACCGCCAGCGCCTTGGGGGCCGTTTCAGCAAGTTCCTGATAGCGCCCCGCCCGATCGAGCGCCAGGCATTGCAGCACGAGCCCCTGGGCATGATTTGGTTCCAGCCGAAGCGCCGTGGTCAAATCCTCGAAGCAGCCGGTCAGATTGGTCGCTAGTCGTGACTCGGCCCGCAGCACGAACGGATCGGCGTCAATGCAATCGAGCACAATACGTCCCACCTGTCGGCCCGCCACTTCGGTGGCCAGCGCCAGGGCGACGCCTCGCTCGGGGTACGCGATGCCGACGGGCTTGCCATGCTCGTCGCTGACCTCGACCGGTTCGAGCTTCAACAGCTCGAACTGCTGGGCGAGGACTTCGGGAGCGAAAACTTGCTTTAGGTAGATCGCGATCGACAACGCCTTGCCGCCGACGAAGGTGACTTCGATGCGCTCGAACGGCGCGACGTTGTAGGTGTTCAGCGTTGCGGTGCCGCTGCGCGTGGTCCGCACCGGTGCGCCCCACAGTCGGCTCACCACGTCCGTTGTGGCGGTGCCCAGCACCACGCCATGAAACGTGACCGGCATCAACTCAACCGGCGTTTCGGTTGCGGTGAGGTTTGTCGAAGTCGGTGCGCTGACGGTCGCCGGTGCTGTGACCGTTACAGGGGCTGGCGGAGCGAGCGGCGCGGGAGCAACTGGAGGTAGTGCCGTCGGCGGAGATAACGTGGCGACGGGCGCGGCAGGAGGCGCGCTCGGCGAAAATGGAGGCAGCGGCTCGACCTGCGGCGGTTGCGCGCTTGTGCCGGCGACCAGGCAGGCCCAGACCAGCGCGGTGACGAGCGTGATTGCGCTTGCGCCAGAGCGCGGCATCGGTGCAGTCCCTTGCTCTACGAGTCGCTACCTGCCGAGCGATCCATCGCCCAACGGTTCGCAAGCCGGCTCGTGCCAGACACCGGCCGCGACGGAAAGGAAATATGCCGTAAAGGGTTCGGCGCGTAAATACGAATCGCTTGCCGCGCGGGGGGCTGGCGGATCAACTGTCCGCTAGCAACTGCTCGATCACGGTAACGGCCTGCTGAAAATCGTCACGTTCGAGCGCGGTAGCGACAGCGCCAATCGCGGCGAACTGCTCGGCCGTGAACGGCACGGCAGCGCCAACCGCAGGAGGCGCTAGGACGAGCCTCGCTGCTAGCGTCGCGATCAGTGTGTCGAGCTCCGCGCCCGTTCGGGCGCTGACGTCGATTCCCCGCAGGCGCGGTTGCGGGTCGGCCGGCAGGTCGGACTTGTTCATCACCACCACTGCGTCGGGCCAGGCCGTTGCCAGGACTGCGTCGTCCGAGGTCCAGGGCCGCGAGCGGTCGAAGACCAGCACGCGCAGGTCGGCCGTATCCAGATTGCTTTGGCTCAGCGACATGCCGGCTTGTTCGAGCGTGTCGTCGCTGGTGCGCAGGCCGGCCGTGTCGACCAGTTCGACCGGCCAACCGTCGATGGCCGTCAGCGAGGTTACCGCGTCGCGCGTGGTGCCGGGCGTGGGCGAAACGATCGCCCGCTGGTGGCCGACCAAGGCGTTCAGCAGACTACTCTTGCCTGCATTGGGCGGCCCAGCCAGCACCACGCGAAACGGCTCGACCAGATGAAGGCCCAATTGTTGAAAAGCCAACAGCACCGCGATCTGTTGCGCGGCCGCGGTCGTTTGACGCGCGCCAATCAGCGCCACGATTTGCCGCAGCGCTTGGCTTAGGGCACCTTGTTGCTGATCGAGCAAGATACCGGCGGCGCGGCGCGTCGGAGCGCGCGAAAGGGCCAGCGTCGCGGCGCGCTCGATCGGCACCAATGGTTGCCGGGCGAGCCATTCGACGGCGCTGATCGAGCGACAGCCGGCCGCGACAAGCGAATTGATAATCGTCGCCGAAGCGAGCGCCCCGCCGTGGCCGTGAATCTCGACCAGGTCGCAGGCCCGGCGACAGACGACGAGTTCTTCCCCCTCGCGGCTCCCCCAGTGGCCGACCGAGACGCGGCCGACCGGTTCGCCGAGCCAAGGCCGACGGGCCAGCGGCAGGAAACGCGAGGCGACAACCTCGGCGGCTTGTGGCCCTTGGACGGCGACCGTGGCGATGGCCCCGCGACCCGAGCCGGTGAGCAACGCGCAGACAGTGTCGGGGGACGGCGGGCTCATGGGGTGCGCGCCGAATATAGCGCGCTAGCGCTTTGTGCCGATGGCTGAGCGCGCGGTTGCGCGAGATTGACGCTCGTCACCCTCCCCCCTGCCCCTCCCTGGAAGGGCGGGGTGTTTATCGCTTGGCCGGCGGGCTCGATCGTTGCGCGGCGCTAACGCGCCAAGCAACGATCCATGCGGGCGATTACTTCTCAGTCGTGGCTTCGTTGCGGCGCTCGCGCAGACGGACTGCCTTGCCGACGCGATCGCGGAGGAAGTACAGCTTGGCGCGGCGGACAATGCCCGAGCGCTTGACTTCCACCTTGGCGATGCGGGGCGAGTGAATCGGGAACTTGCGCTCGACCCCTTCGCCTTGGACGATGCGGCGGACGACGAACATTTCGCGCGAGCCCGAGCCGCTCTTGGCGATGACGGTGCCGCCGAAAATCTGGATGCGTTCCTTCTCGCCTTCGAGAATGCGGAAGTGAACGTCCACGGTGTCGCCGACGTTAAACGACGGGACGTCCGCGCGGAGGCTGCTTTGTTCGACGAGTTCGAGAATTTTCTGGCTCATGATCGTGAATCCTTTTCGTGCTCATTGCGCCGGCGGCGCGTTCGTTCCAAGCGTTGTTCTTGCCGCCAGCGTGCGATGGCTTCGTGGTCGCCACTCAGTAGTACGGCAGGCACTTCGTGACCTCGGTACACGCGAGGCCGGGTGTATTGGGCAAATTCCAGCAGCCGGTCGTCCCCCGTGAACGAGTCTTCGCGGCTGCTTTGTTCGTCTCCTAAGGCGCCGGGGACCAGTCGGGCCACGGCATCTATCAAAACCATCGCGGCGACTTCCCCACCGCCCAGCACATAGTCGCCGATCGAAATCTCTTCAGGCTGCAAAACCAGTTTGACGCGTTCGTCGAACCCCTCATAGCGACCACACATCAGCACCAATCGCCGCCGCGCGGCCAACTCCTCGACCAACCGCTGATCGAGCCGCCGCCCCTGGGGGGACAGCATGATCAGGCCGCCGGGCTCGGGCCCTTCGGATCGCACCGCCTCGACCGCGTCGACCACCGGCTCGACTTGCAGCACCATGCCGGGGCCGCCGCCGTACGGGCGGTCGTCCACCTTGTGGTGCTTTTCGTCGCGCGACCAGCGTCGCAGGTCGTGCAGTCGCACGTCGACCAAGCCGCGGTCAATCGCCCGCTTCAAAATGCTTTGGCCCACATAGCCCGAGAACATTTCGGGAAACAGGGTCAGCACATCGAATCGCATGGCGGTTGCGGTCCGGCGACAAGAACGGGACTAGGCGTTCTCGGCGCTGGCTTCGGCTTCCTGGGCAGGTGCTTCGGGCGCAGCTTCGGCGGCCGGAGCTGCTTCGGACTTTTTGCTTGGCACGAACACCGGAGCCGGCGCGGGGCCCACGACCTTGGGCAGCGACAGCTTCTGGCGAGCGGCCTCTTGCTCCTTGAGGTGCGTTCCTTGCTGGCCGTACTTCTTGATGAACGTCTTGATATTCACGCTGGGCTGCGCGCCAACGCTCAACCAATACGCCACCCGTTCGGCGTTCCAATTCACGCGGGCATCGACCTCGGGAATCTCCGGGTCATAGGTGCCCAATTCCTCGATCACGCGGCCGTCGCGCGGGCTGCGCGAGTTGGCGGCGCAAATGCGGAAAAACTGACGGTGCTTCCGTCCCATCTGCTTCATACGAATGACTACTGGCACACGATTCTCCTGAACTACTCGGGTCTCTGGCTGGGGTTTTCAGGGTCAGCACGTCGTTCGCGGCGTACTGATAATCTCAAGGGTTACTGGTTGCAGCGCTAGGGTTTATTGCCTCGCTGGTCGCGCTTCCACTTGCGCAGTTCTTTCTCACGTTGTTTTTGCATCTTCTTGCGTTCGTCGGTGGTCAGCCGCTTGCCGGTGCCGACCTTTTGCTTGGCCAGTCCGCCGGTGGGCGAGGCCATCATCTGCGATTGCATCTCGCGCATGGCTTTCATCTTGCCGCCCATGCCCATCGACATCATGGCCTTCATCTGTCCGGCCATCACGTCGTACTGCTTGACCAGATCGTTGACCTCGGCGGGCTCGACCCCGGCGCCCGAGGCGATGCGGCGACGGCGGCTCTGGTCGATCGACTTGGTCGGGTTGCGGCGCTCTTCGGGGGTCATCGAGTCGATGATCCCGCGCAGGCGGCGGAATTGCTTGTCGGTGTCGACGTCTCCCAGCATGTTCTTCATCGCGCCCATGCCGGGAATCATGCCAATAATCTTGTTCAGCGGGCCCAGCTTGCTGGTCTGGTCCATCATCTGGCGGAAATGTTCGAGCGTGAACTGCCCCTTGGCCATCGCTTCTTGCTGGCGGGCCATTTCGTCCTGATCAAACTTCTGCTGGGCCTGCTCGACCAGGGTCAGGATGTCCCCCTGGCCCAGAATGCGCCCCGCCATCCGATCGGGATGGAACTCCTCGAGCGAGTCCAGGTGCTCACCGGTGCCGACAAACTTGATCGGCACGCCAGTCACCGCCTTGACGCTCAACGCCGCGCCGCCGCGCGTGTCGCCGTCAAGCTTGGTCATGATGACGCCGTCCAACTCGAGCGCTTCGTTGAACGCCTTGGCGCTGTTCACCGCGTCCTGGCCGGTCATGGCGTCGACCACCAGGTAGACCTGCCCGGGTTCGACCCGGCGGTCAATCTTCTTGAGTTGCTCCATCAACTCGTCGTCGATGTGCAACCGGCCGGCGGTATCGAGAATAACCACTTGCACGCCGTCGGCCGTCGCTTGCTTGACGGCGTTCTGGCAGACGGCCACGGGATCGGTCGCGCCGGTCTCGCTATAGACGGGAATGCCCAGCTGCGCGCCCAGGTTCTTCAACTGTTCGATAGCGGCGGGGCGCTGCAAGTCGGCGGCGACCAGCATCGGCTTGCGGCCGCGGTCGCGAATCATCCGCGCCAGCTTGCCGCACGTGGTCGTCTTGCCGGCACCCTGCAAGCCGCACATCATCAACACCGTGGTGGTCGGCTTGAGGTGCAGCGAGTGATCGACCGGACCCATCAGATCGACCAGCTCGCGATAGACCGACTGGACCACCTGGTGGCCAGGGTTCAGCGACTTGAGGACTTTCTCGCCCACCGCGTCTTGCGACACTCGGGCCATGAAGTCCTTGACGACCTGGTAGCTGACGTCGGCTTCGAGCAACGAGCGCTCGACGAGCGCCAGCCCTTCGCGCATGTTCGCTTCGGTGAGGACCGCCTTGCCACTGAGGCGGCGGATCGCATCACTCAGGTTTTCCTGCAACGACTCGAACATGGACCGACCCCGCGAGGGGCCTGTTGGGGGGAAGAACGATACCCAGCCTGCCACGGGGGCAGGCATGCGCCGGTATGCTGATCCAGACTGCTGATAGCTGGCCGGCGCGAAACCACGATTTTAGCCCATTAGCCCCAAAGCTGGCAAGATGCGGCGGAGCATGATTTTACGACGCATTCCAGGTCGCGATCTGCTAGCATTGACGGCGGTTCGCGATCGGCGGCTCTCGAACAGCGCCAAGGCGAGTCATTGAGGCCCGCTGTCGACACCCGGCCAGCCCTAACAAGTGGGGGCGGAGGCTTCGCTAGATTACGCAACCGAACCGACCGGGCGTACGCTCGAATTAAGCCGTAACTTCGGTCGAAATTAAGCTATGACAACATTCGTCGACGCCGGAAACCCAACCTGGGGCAGCTGCGCCGGGTGGCGATGCGTTGACACCTTTGCAGATCAGCCGCTATATCGATCAGACTCGCGCCGGCCAGATTGCCGCGCCGCGGACGATTGCCGACAGAAGGTAAAGCGTGAACCGGTTTTGGATTGTCAGCTTGATGTTGCTGCTCGCTCCGGCCACCAGTCGGGCCGAGGACTGGGCGCGCAAGATGTTCACGTCCACCAGCCATGACTTTGGCTCGGTGGCCCGCGGCGCGACGGTTCATTTCGAGTTCAAGCTCAAGAACGTCTATCAAGAGACGCTGCACATCGCGGGCGTCCGTTCGAGCTGTGGCTGTACCACCCCCAAGGTCGTGAGCGACACGCTCAAGACCTATGAAGAAGGGGGTATTATCGCCGAGTTGAACACGCAGGCATACTCGGGGCAGAAGAACGCCACGATTACCGTGATCTTCGACCGGCCGTTCTACGCCGAGGTGCAGCTCAACGTGTCGGGCTACATTCGCACCGATGTGGTTCTGACTCCCGGCGGCGCCGAGTTTGGCACCGTCGACGTCGGCACCGGCGCCGACAAGAAGGTGACGCTCACCTATTCGGGACGCAGCGATTGGAAAATCACCGAGTTGAAGTCGAGCAGCAACCACGTCTCCGCCACGCTCAGCGAAACTAGCCGATCGCCCGGGCAAGTGACGTATCAGTTACAGGTGAATCTGCTGCCGACCGCGCCGGCTGGCTCGCTGAAAGAGCAGATCATCCTGACGAGCAATGACACCTCGGCCAGCGAGGTGCCGGTCGATGTCGAAGCCCGGATCATGGCCCCCGTGACCGTCAGCCCGGCGGCGTTGTTCCTGGGCGTGCTCGAGCCGGGCCAGAAAGTCACCAAGCAACTCGTCGTGCAAGCCAAGAAGCCTTTCAAGATCACTCGCGTGACTTGCGAGGACGCGGGTTTTCAATTCCAGACGAGCGACGCGACCAAGACGGTCCATCTGGTGCCGGTCACATTTACCGCCGGTGATAACCCCGGCAAGATCACGCGCAAGATTCATATCGCCACCGATCTGGGCCCCGACGCCACGCAAGACCTGGCGGCCTACGCCCAGATTCTCGCCGCCGACGCGGTGAAGAAGTGAAAAGGGGCTAGAGACTAGCGGCTAGAAAAGCGGCGGCTTTCTCCTAACCCTCGCCCCTTGCGGGAGAGGGTGGCTCGCGCAGCGAGCCGGGTGAGGGGGCGCTTCAATCTCGCGCGGCTACGCATGATTCTCTCAGCGCGTGATTGTCGCCTCTCGCGACGATATTCTGAGACTGTTCCGCGTCGGTATCCTGGATAGGACAAGTACGCTCACGTGACGCGGGCCAACTCAGCCGGGAACGTCTTAACCCTCCCCCTTGCCCCTCCCTGCAAGGGAGGGGTGTGTGCTTGTGCTTGTGCGAAACTTTTTGAAAGGCGCGGTGATGAACCTAGGTCAAAGTACAGTTAGTCTCGCGTCTAATCTGGTCGTCATCGCCGCTTGCCTTTGGCCGGGGCCAAGCGCCCAAGCCGCCGAGCGTGCCAAGCCCAACGTGTTGTTCATCGCCATCGACGATCAAAACGACTGGATCGGCTGCCTGGGCGGGCATCCGGCGGCCAAGACGCCGAACATCGATCGACTGGCCGCGCGCGGCACCTTGTTCACCAACGCCCATTGCCAAGCGCCGTTGTGCAATCCTTCGCGCACCAGCGTGTTGCTCGGCTTGCGGCCAACGACGTCCGGCGTCTATGGCTTGGCCCCCTATTGTCGCACGGTTGACGCCTTGAAAGATCGCGTCTCGCTTCCCCAGCACTTCCAACGGCACGGCTATCGGACGCTGACGGTCGGGAAGATATTTCACCAGGTCCCCCCCAAGGATCGCCCGCGCGAGTTCGACGAATGGGGCCCCACGCCCGGCGTCGGCGCGCCGATGAAAGAGAAGTTGATCCCGCCGACCCCGATGGGGAATGTCAAGCTGATGGACTGGGGCGTCTACCCGGGGCGGGACGAAGACATGGGCGACTACCGCGTCGCGTCGTGGGCCATTGAACAATTACAGACCGCGCCGAAGGACAAGCCGTTCTTCCTGGCCTGCGGCTTTGCCTTGCCGCACGTGCCGTGCTACGCCACGCAGCGCTGGTTCGATCTGTATCCCGACGACGACTCGTTGTTGCCGCGGATTCGCGAAGACGATCGAAACGATACGCCGCGATTCTCGTGGTATTTGCATTGGTATTTGCCGGAGCCGCGCTTGAAATGGGTCCGCGAGAATCACCAGTGGCGCAATCTGGCGCGGTCATACCTGGCCAGCGTCAGCTTCATGGATAGCCAGATTGGTCGCGTGCTCGACGCCCTGGAACAGGCCGGCCAGCGCGACAACACGGTGGTGGTCCTCTGGTCCGATCATGGCTGGCACGTGGGCGAGAAGTTGATCACCGGCAAGAACACGCTTTGGGAGCGGTCGACGCATGTGCCGCTGGTGTTCGCGGGGCCGGGCGTGAGCGGCGGCGCGCGTTGCGCGGGGCCGGTCGAGTTGCTGGACATGTACCCGACGCTGGTGGAACTGTGCGGACTGACGCGGCGCGACGACCTGGAAGGCCATTCGCTCGCGCCCCAGTTGAAAGACGCCCAGGCGTCGCGCCCCTGGCCAGCCATCACGTCGCACAATCAAGGGAACCATGCGGTGCGCACCGACCGCTGGCGTTACATCCGCTATGCCGACGGCTCGCAAGAGTTGTACGACATGCAGGCCGATCCGCGCGAGTGGACCAACCTGGCGGCCCGCCCGGAGCACGCCAAGGTGATCAGCGAATTGAGCCGCTGGTTGCCGAAGGTCGATGTCGGTCCCGTGCCAGGGAGCGCGCAGCGCATCTTGACGTACGACCCGCGGACAAAAGCCGTCACCTGGGAGGGGAAACCCGTCGGGCCCAATGACCCGATTCCGGAATGATGCGGCCACGTTGAAAACACGCATGGCGCTTCGCTGGCCAAGCCTACCCTGACACTTCGGCCAGGATACTCATCAGCATGCTCAGTTCGATCGGCTTAACCAGATAGTCCTGGAAGTCGGCCTGCGAGGCCAGATCCATGTGTCGCTGGTCGGCATAGGCCGTCAGCGCGATGAACACTTTGTCGGCGAACTTGGGCATCCCTTTCAAATGGGATGCCACCTGATAGCCGTCGAGCACCGGCATGGCCAGTTCCAACAGAAAGATGTCCGGCTCGAATGTCACCGCCTGCTCGATGGCGTGGCCGCCGTCATAAGCCGTCGCCACGTCAAACCCGGCGGTCCTGAGCAACTTGGCCAACGAATCGGCGTTCGCACGATTGGCGTCGGCAACTAACAGGCGACACATAGGTGTCTCCTCCGCGCGATGGTCGGCTTGTTGCCTGGCCGCGCTGCGTTCATGCACGCGACGTTCAACATTCAGGTCGCGACGTTCCCAAGTTCACCGTGAACCGTATGGTCGCGTCGAGCAGATCGGCCACGCACTATCGCGGTTGCCACAATGAAACGGTTTCACCGCGACGCGAGCCGGGGCCGAAAAGACAAGCCGTACACCTCGACATTATCGCCGACCAACCGCCCGAGTCGACAGCCGAGTTGGCGAATGTGGCGCTATTGTCAGAGATCGTTCGTAATGTCACAAACTGGCTGGCGCGGACAATCGTCACGATCGTCGTAATGATCATTGCGCCAATGCCGCGCAATGACGCAAATATAGCCGCCTTGTATGTCAAAGTGTCAGCCTGCGCGTCACCACGCCACAGGGCGACCGATCGTCTATTTGTCGACAAGCCAAATCAAAAGCTCATACGCCCCGAGCGTGTCGATTGTTGATAGATCGTCACGTTCGCCACCGAAGCGTCGCTCGGCGGTCGACAGTTGCAATCGATGCCGCGTCGGCGGGGCAGGCAGCTTCGTCAGCGCGCAATCGGTGAGATTCACCCAGATAATTGCACCGTTC
This sequence comes from Planctomycetota bacterium, assembly GCA_018242585.1. Classification (NCBI taxonomy): domain Bacteria; kingdom Pseudomonadati; phylum Planctomycetota; species Planctomycetota bacterium. The sequence continues at coordinate 4,655 of JAFEBQ010000020.1, read as the reverse complement.
GCGCCGCCGCGAGTAATGACGAGCAGTTCGTTGCCATCGTTGGCAAATGTTGCGTGTGTGTTTTGTCGATCGCCGAGCGCCGGCCAATCGCGCCGAGCATGCAACAGCGTTCGATACAGCGCGCGCAGCCCGGCGGCGCTCGATCCGGTCGGCCAACTCCAACCGAGCTGTGCCGCCCGAAAGGTCGACTCGGCCACCGGGTCGGGCACCTCAGCTTCCCAGCGGAAGTCGAGCTCTTGATACTCGCGTTGCCGGCCGGCTCGCACGGCGTCGTTCAGCCCAGCGTCGAGAAACGAACAGAAGAACGCGAACGGCGCACGCTCGCCATATTCCTCACCCATGAACAACAGCGGTGTTCCTGGCGAAAGCAGCACCAACGCCGCCGCCAGGCGCACTGCCTCGGGCGCGACCAGCGTGGCAAACCGATCACCCGCCGCCCGGTTGCCGACCTGGTCATGGTTTTGCAGGCACACGACCAGCCGTTCGCGCGGCACATCTCCCAGCGGTGCGCCGTGACGCCGGTGGTAGTACCGCGCGTAGCCCCCATCGCTGACAAAGCCGTCGTTGAACGCCTTGGCAATCGTCGCCGGCCGCTCGAAGTCGACGTAATATCCGTCGCGCTCGCCGGTCAGGTGGGCATGAATCGCATGGTGCAAATCGTCGCTCCACACGCCGTCGAGCGCGTAGCCCCCTTGCTCGACCCGATCGACCAGCCGGCGGTCGTTCTGATTGGTCTCGCCGATCACGACGACCGAGCGCTCGGCCGCGCGCGCTTCGCGCTGCACGGCGTCTTGCAACTCGGCCAGCAAGTGCCAGGCGCTTTCGTCCATGATCGTCTGCACCGCGTCGAGCCGCAGGCCGTCAAGGTGGAAATCGCGAATCCACTGACAGGCGTTCTGGATCATCAAGGCGCGAACTGGGTCGCTGTGCGGGCCGTCGTAGTTCAGCGCCGCTCCCCACGGTGTGTGATAATGCGTCGTGAAGTAGTGGCCGAATCGCGCGAAGTAATTTCCCTCGGGCCCCAGGTGGTTGTAAACCACGTCGAGCAGCACGCCCAAGCCGGCCGCGTGCGCGGCATCGACCAATTGTTGCAAGCCCCGCGGGCCGCCGTAGGTGTTCTGGGCTGCGAAGGGGTGAACCCCGTCATAGCCCCAATTGCGCGCGCCGGGGAACTGCGCGATCGGCATCAGCTCGATCGCCGTGATCCCCAGGTCGGCCAACTCGGCCAAGCGCGGAATGATGGCCTCGAAGGTTCCCTCGGGCGTGAACGTGCCAACGTGCAACTCGTAAATCGCCAGGTCAGCTTGTCGGACACCGCGCCAATGCCGATCGGTCCAAGTGAATCGTTCGGGCGAGAAGACAGCCGACGGCTGGTGAACTCCGTCGGGCTGCCACCGCGAAGCCGGATCGGGAAGTTCCAACGGATCGTCATCCAGCCGATAAGCGTAGCACAAGCCGTCGGCGACGTTAGCCGCCGTGTGGACGTAATAGCCGTCGGCCTCGGCTTGCATCGTGACCGCCGACTCCTTGCCGCCGTCCCAAATAAGCAGCGTCACCTGCGTGGCCTTCGGCGCCCAGATGCGCCACAACACCGAGTCGTCGGCCTGACGCAGCGCTCCTTGAGGCCGTGCTCGCAATGAGTGCGGACTTTCCATCACTAGCGTTTCAACTCGCGCACGGGCGGCATCGCGTCGACGAACGGGCAATCGGTTCGGCGGAGTTCCGCGATCAACTTTGCGCGCATCGTTTCGAGTTGCGACGCCTGCTCGGCGCGGCCAGCCAGATTGGTCAATTCCTCGGGGTCGGCGTCCAGGTCGTAAAGTTCCTCCGGCTCGCCGGCCACCAAGGTGCGGATGTATTTGAACCGGCCGTCGCGCACCATCACCCACCAGGGGACGTTCCCCTGCCCCGTGCTGCGCACCGTGGTCGACGCGTCGCGGGTGTTGCTGCCGTAGGTGTCGCCGGTGTGGCTCATCAGCATGGGTTGCTCGAGCGTCGCGCGCTCCGGATCGCGCAACAACGGCGCGATGTCGCGCCCGTGCGTCTTCCACGGCACGTTGATCTGTCCCACGCGCAGAAACGTCGCCACCAGATCGGGCGAGTTTACCGGCTGGGCACAAACCTTACCCGCTGGAATCGTCCCGGGCTGGCTAATGATCAACGGCGAGGCCACGCCTCCATCATACGGCACTTGCTTCTGGCTGAGTCCGTGTTCCCCCAGGCCATAACCCTGGTCGGCAGTGTAGACGACCAGCGTGTTTTCGAGTTGCCCCGAATCACGCAGCGCGGCCATCACGCGCCCCACCCCTTCGTCGAGCGCCATCGTGCACTCATTTACCTGTTGGATCCAGGCGCTGTAGTCGAGCCCCGGCTCGTCCTTGTCAAAGTTATTTGCCTGTTTCGGCTTCTTTTTCATGGCCGCGCCGCCACTGCCGTTCGGGATCCAGGCTTGCGTGCGGTCGAGGTACGATGGCTTGTTCGGGCGCGGGCCGAAAATATCTGCTGGAATCTTGGCCGTGTTGCCAGCCAGCTTCCCCTTGTGCCGATCGGCCGGTGTCGTGGGGCCGTGGATTGCGCCATAGCAGAGCCACAAGAACCAGGGTTTGTCCGCCACCCGGTTCTGGCCGCGAATGTAATCGACCGCCCAATCGGTGTAGTTGTCGGTCGAGTAGCCGTCGGTCTTTCGCTCTTGGCCGTTGAAGGCCAGGATTTGTTTCTTGTAGTACGCGCCGGCATTCTCGGGATGCTTGGGCCGGTTCCAGACGATCTGATAGTCCCAGTCGCGCTCCCAGCCCGAGTCGACGCCGGTGTGCCACTTGCCAATCTGCGCGGTCTGGTAACCTTGTCGCCGCGCTTCGGCCGGCCAGAACGGACACAAGGCCGGGTCGCAACTGCTGCCGGGATAGCTGCCGCTCATGCGCATCGACTCGACGCCAAACGGCAACCGCCCCGTCAAGATCGACGCCCGCGACGGCATGCACCACGAGCCCATGTACGCGCGCGTGAAGCGAATACCGCTGGCGGCCAGCCGATCGATCTCGGGGGTCTTCACCCAAGCGGGAGATTCGGGATAACAGCTCAGCGTCTTGTACGACTGATCGTCGGCATAGATCAACAAGATGTTCGGCCGTCGCGCTTCGGCGGCCGCTGCGCCGCGCGCCACGAGCAACCCAGCCACTAAGCTGACCAACAACGTCATCCACCAGCCGCGCGATGTCATGGTTTGGTTTTCCTTGGGACGCTAACGCCGGCGCGAGGGCCGGCGGCTTCTCGCAGCGCTTCGGTATTGATAACCCCGACGAATCTCATCATCTTATAGCAAGAACCGCAGGGGTTCGCAGCATTCGACTTTGGCTCTTCTCGCAGGACGCCGTTGGGGGGCGACACGATGATTCCCGCGCATAAACACGCCAGACTCGCCGCCGAGCGCACAATTGGCCCGCGACCAGTCTCGCCGCCTCGCTTTGCCCGCCGGCGCGGCTCGCGCCGAGGGGTCAGTGCCTTCGAGGCGATGGTGGGCGGGATCGTGATCCTGGTGCTACTGATTCTCGCGATCCCGACGATCTTTTTTATGTACCGCCGCGCGCAGCGGGGCGCGTGCCAGGAAAACCTGCGGCAAATCTCCTCGGCGATTCTCGATTACCACACGAATCATGCCGAGTTGCTCCCCTGCGGCGCCCGCTATGAAGGGGGCAGCGACACGCCGTTCGGCACCAGTTGGTGGGTCGAGATTCTGCCGCACCTGGGCTTGGGCGAGGAAGGGAACGTCCGTTGGCAACGAACGGCCAGTAGCGGCAAGTTCGACCTGCGCACGTCAAACCAGAACGTCAAGTTCGTCGATGGCCTGCAGCCGCCGATGATGCAATGTCCCGCGTCGTATCTGCCGCCGCTGAACGATCCGCTCAAACACCTTTCGGTAGAAACCCGCGGCGAACTCAAAGATCACCGCGCCATCGGGCTGGCGGTGCCAACCTACGTGGCCATCGCCGGCTCGGCCCCCGACATGCTCGGACTCAAGCCCAACCAGCCGGTTTCGGGGCCGCACGGGCGCAACACGCGCGACGGCAAGTATGGCATCCTCTCCGGCTCGGGCGTTTTCCCGCCCAATCAACCCATCCGGCTGGCGTTGGTTCGCGACGGTCAGGCCCACGTGATCATGATTGGCGAGCAGTCGGGCCAGACCTTCGACGAGGCGTTCACCGAGCCGGTCGAGTTCGATCTGCGCAGCGCCTGGCCCGACGGCGCCTACACCGGTAGCGGCGGAAAATATGTCCTGCTCCGTCCCGACGCCGAAGGAGTCAGCGGTTCGGGGGACGAGCCGTGCTACAACATCACCACGATTCGCTACGGCGTGAACAGCCAGGCCGCCTTCGACGTCACCAAGCCGGCGCGGGGCATTTCGGTGCGCCACGACGGGCCTTATCCGCCGCCGCCGAAGGACACGCCGCCGCGCGTGCCGGCCAAGTTCCCGCCCGGCCCCGGGCACAATCACGGGTTGTTCTCGGCCCACAGCGGCGGGGCGTACGTCTTGTACGTTGACGGCCACACCGATTTTCTCAGCGACGAGGTCGAGCCCTACGTGCTGCAAATGCTGGCCACCCGCGACGACGGCAACATCACGAAGCTCGATCACTAGTCCTCTGTCAGTCTTAATA